>JBQCGO010000197.1:0-5073 GCA_051955575.1 Burkholderiaceae bacterium | reverse complement strand
TTCCGCGAAGAGACCGAGACCGACCTGTTCGGCGAGCAGGCGGTGCTGTGCGGCGGCACGGTCGAACTGATCAAGGCCGGCTTCGAGACGCTGGTGGAAGCTGGCTATGCGCCGGAAATGGCGTACTTCGAGTGCCTGCACGAACTGAAGCTGATCGTCGACCTGATCTATGAAGGCGGCATCGCCAACATGAACTACTCGATCTCGAACAACGCGGAATACGGCGAATACGTCACCGGCCCGCGCGTGGTCAACGAGGACACCAAGAACGCGATGCGCCAGTGCCTGAAGGACATCCAGACCGGCGAATACGCGAAGAGCTTCATCCTCGAGAACAAGGCCGGCGCGCCGACGCTGATCTCGCGCCGCCGCCTGAACGCCGAGCACCAGATCGAGCAGGTGGGTTCGAAGCTGCGCGCGATGATGCCCTGGATCGCCAAAAACAAGCTGGTCGACCAGTCGAAGAACTGATCGCAGGCCGCAGGCGCCGGACGATTCCGGCGCTGCACGGAGCAAGAGGGCGAACCGCGGTTCGCCCTTTTTCCTTGTCTGCCCGTCCGCAAGGCGTCCGCGCTTGTCTTTCCCGGCGGGGGTTCGCTTACAATTACCGGTTGCCGGCCGATCGCCGGCATCACTGCGTGGAGTCCTTTTGAAGAACTATCCCCATCCATTGATCGCCCGCGAGGGCTGGCCCTACCTGGCGCTCGCGTTCGGCGTGGCGATCGTCGTCGCGCTGGTGTCGGTGCCCGCCTCGATCCCATTCTGGATCATCGCGCTGTTCGTGCTCCAGTTCTTCCGCGACCCGGCCCGGGAAATTCCGCAGAAGGCGAACGCGGTGCTGTCGCCGGCCGACGGCCGCATCGTCGTGGTCGAGAAGGTGCTCGATCCGTACGCGGCGCGCGAGGCGATCAAGATCAGCGTGTTCATGAACGTGTTCAACGTGCATTCGAACCGCTCGCCGGTCGACGGACGAATCGAGAAGGCCGAGTATTTTCCGGGCCGCTTTCTGAACGCGGATCTCGACAAGGCGTCGCTGGAGAACGAACGCAACGCGCTGGTAATCACTGCCGGGAACGGCCAGACCATTACCTGCGTGCAGGTCGCCGGGCTGATCGCGCGCCGCATCCTCTGCTACGTCAAGCCGCAGGAGAAGCTGTCCCGCGGCCAGCGCTACGGCTTCATCCGGTTCGGCTCGCGGGTCGACGTCTACCTGCCGCTCGACGCGGTGCCCAAGGTATCGGTCGGCGACAAGGTGTCGGCCACCGAGACCATCCTCGCCGAACTGCGGCCCTGAGCCCGACCGGCCGCGCCCGTCCGTCGCCACCCGAAAGCGAGCCTCATGCCCAGATTCCAGCGCCGCAAGCCCAAGGCCGGCAACGCCCCGTTCTCCCGCACCTTCCGGGGAGGGAAATACGCGAACCGGCGCGCCGATCCCGGCATCGCGCCGGGCGAGAGCGGCCAGCGCCGGCGCGGCATCTACCTGCTGCCGAACGCCTTCACCACCGCTGCGCTGTTCTGCGGCTTCTACGCGATCGTGATGGGGATGAACCTGCGCTTCGACCAGGCGTCGATCGCGGTGTTCGCCGCGATGGTCCTGGACAGCATCGACGGCCGCGTCGCCCGGCTAACCAACACGCAGAGCGAATTCGGCGCCCAGTACGACAGCCTGTCCGACATGGTGTCGTTCGGCGCGGCGCCGGCGTTGGTGGTCTACGAATGGTCGTTGCGCGGCCTCGGCAAGCTCGGCTGGCTGGCAGCCTTCGTCTATTGCGCCGGCGCGGCGTTGCGGCTGGCGCGCTTCAACACCAACATCGCCGTCGTCGACAAGCGCTACTTCCAGGGCTTGCCGAGCCCGGCCGCCGCGGCGATGGTGGCCGGCTTCGTCTGGCTGATGGACGACCTGCATTTCGACGGCACCGACCTGAGCTGGTTTTCCTGGGTGATCACCGTCTATGCCGGCCTGACGATGGTGACGAACACCCCGTTCTACAGCTTCAAGGACGTCAATTTCCGCAAGTCGGTACCGTTCATTGCCGCGTTCCTGATCGTGCTGGTGTTCGTCGCGATTTCCAGTGATCCGCCGAAGGTGCTGTTCGGCCTGTTCGTGCTGTACGGGCTGTCCGGCTACGCGGTCTACGCGTGGCGCTGGCTGAAGGGCAGGCCGGTCAGCATCGTGCAGACTACGCCCGAACATACCGACGGCACCTGATCCGCGACTCCTGTGCGGCGCTGGCAAGGGAACGCTTGCCGCGCACTGCGTTCTCAGCAAGTCGAGTCACGACAAAAGGAGAACGCCATGGGAATGCTTTCGTTCCTGAAAGACGCCGGCGAGAAGCTGTTCCATTCGCCCGCCCGGACATCCGCGCCCGCCCAGCCGGCGCAGGCCGGCGCCGCATCCGGTACGCAACCCGCCGCAACATCGACCGCCGCATCCCCGGCGGCCCAGCCCGCGCCCGATATCCCGGCGCTGGAAAAGACAGCGGCCGAGGCGATCAAGCACTACATCGACACCCAGAACCTGAAGGCCGACAACCTGCAGGTGGCGTTCGACGCGAAGACGGCGACGGTCACGGTTTCCGGCGAGGCGCCGGATCAGCAGACGCGCGAAAAGATCGTGCTCTGCTGCGGCAACGTGCGCAGCGTCGAGCACGTCGACGACCGGATGACGGTGGCGCAGCAGGCGACGCCGGCATCACAATGGCACAACGTCGTTTCCGGCGACACGCTGTCGAAGATCGCCAAGGAGTACTACGGCGATGCGAACAAGTACCGGCTCATCTTCGATGCCAACCGGCCGATGCTTTCCGATCCGGACAAGATCTATCCGGGCCAGAAGCTGCGCATTCCGCAGGAAGCCTGAGCGAAGGGCAGGCAAAGGCGGCTTCGCAAGCCGGCCCCGGCTGGCCTATCATGGCGGTTTCAAAAGATTTCGTTCCGGAGACCGTCATGCCCGCCGCGCCCGCCGACAAGCTCATCATTTTCGACACCACCCTGCGCGACGGCGAACAGTCGCCCGGCGCGTCGATGACGCGCGACGAGAAGATCCGCATCGCGCGCCAGTTGGAGCGGCTGAAGGTCGACGTGATCGAGGCCGGCTTCGCGGCATCGTCGGCGGGCGACTTCGAGGCGATCAAGGCGATCGCCGGGATCGTCAAGGATTCCACCGTCTGCTCGCTGTCGCGCGCAAACGACCGCGACATCTCGCGCGCGGCGGAAGCGCTCGCGCCGGCGCCGCGCAAGCGCATCCACACCTTCATCGCGACCTCCGCGCTGCACATGGAAAAGAAGCTGCGGATGACGCCGGACCAGGTGCTGGAACAGGCGATCCAGGCGGTGCGTTTCGCGCGCCGTTTCACGGACGACGTCGAATTCAGTCCCGAGGACGGCAGCCGCTCCGACATGGATTTCCTGTGCCGCGTGCTGGAGGCGGTGATCGCCGAGGGCGCGACCACGATCAATTTCGCCGACACCGTCGGTTATGGCGTACCCGAACTCTACGGGAACATGCTGAAGACGCTGCGCGAGCGCATACCCAATTCCGACAAGGCGGTCTGGTCGGTGCATTGCCACAACGACCTCGGCATGGCGGCAGCGAATTCGCTGGCCGGCGTGGTGATCGGCGGCGCGCGGCAGGTCGAATGCACCATCAACGGCCTCGGCGAGCGCGCCGGCAACACCGCGCTGGAGGAGATCGTGATGGCGGTGAAGACGCGCCGCGATCATTTCAAGCTCGACGTCGGCATCGACACCGCGCAGATCGTGCCGACCTCGAAGCTGGTGTCGCAGATCACCGGCTTCACGGTGCAGCCGAACAAGGCGGTGGTCGGCGCCAACGCGTTCGCGCATGCGTCGGGCATCCACCAGGACGGCATCCTGAAGGCGCGCGACACCTACGAGATCATGCGCGCCGAGGACGTCGGCTGGGCCGCCAACAAGATCGTGCTCGGCAAGCTGTCCGGCCGCAACGCGTTCAAGCAGCGGCTGGAGGAACTCGGTATCGCGCTCGACTCGGAAGCCGAGGTCAACGCCGCGTTCGCGCGCTTCAAGGAACTCGCCGACCAGAAGTCGGAGATCTTCGACGAAGACATCATGGCGCTGGTCACCGACGAAAAGAACTCGCAGGACAGCGAGCATTTCCGCTTCGTCTCGCTGGCCCAGCACTCCGAAACCGGCGAGCGGCCGGCGGCCAGGGTGGTGTTCTCGATCGACGGCCGCGAAGTCGCCAGCGAAGGGCAGGGCAACGGGCCGGTCGACGCGATCGTCAACGCGATCGAGGCGAAGGTGTCCAGCGGCTCGGAACTCCTGCTGTTCTCGGTGAATGCAATCACCACCGGCACGCAGTCGCAGGGCGAGGTGACGATGCGGCTGTCGAAGTCGGGGCGCATCGTCAACGGCGTCGCCGCGGACCTGGACATCGTCGTGGCGTCGGCCAAGGCCTACCTCTCGGCATTGAACAAGCTGCAATCGAAGACGGAGAAACTGAATCCGCAGCTATAGATTCCGCCGCCTGGATTCCACAGTCCGGATCGGATGGTCGACGCCTGCAAATGCGGGAAGCGTCAGGCCGTTTTTCCGATATAATGCCGGGTCCGGCCAAAAGGCGGGATGTTTGTTTAATCACGATACCGGGGGTTGCGACTCTCCGTATCGCCAGTGAAAGGCAAGATCATGTCCATCGAGAAATCCACGAAAGCCGCGATCATCGCGGACAACGCCCGCGGTCAGAACGACACGGGTTCTCCTGAAGTCCAGGTGGCGCTGCTGACGGCGCGCATCAACGAACTGAACGACCATTTCAAGGCGCACACGAAGGATCACCACTCCCGCCGCGGCCTGATCATGATGGTCAACCGCCGCAAGAGCCTGCTGTCGTATCTGAAGGGCAAGGACGCGAACCGCTACCGCGCCCTGATCGAGAAACTCGGTCTGCGCAAGTAAGCCCGGCGGCATAGAAGCCACCGCGTTTTGTCCGGTTTTCGTCTTCAGATGCCCGTATCAGGTTGCTGATGCGGGCATTTTGTCTTTGTGGCGCGGATGATCGCTGCAAGTGGGAAGGAGCGGACGCATCCGATT
>JBQCGO010000196.1:0-12994 GCA_051955575.1 Burkholderiaceae bacterium | reverse complement strand
TCCGCCTCCACCGAGCAGCAGGCGACTTCCGCCAACGGCGTGGCGCAGAACATCCAGAACATTCTGACCGTGACCGAGAAGACGCAGGAAGGCACCCAGCAGACCGCGCAATCGATCCGCGAACTGTCCCGGTTGGCGGAAGAATTGAAGAACTCGGTCTCGCGATTCCGGATCGCTTCCTGACGCGGCCGGAACGATCACGAACCCGCCGCGGATCGGCGGCCGGCATCGCGGCGGACGGATCGCCTCGCGCCGCCCGCTGCCAGTCCGGCGCCGATCCGAACCGTCAAAGTCTGTTTGAAAACCGCTTGAAAACCGTTTGAATGTCACTTGAAAGCCGCTTGAAAGCCGTCTGACGACCACCTGCGCGGTCCGATTCTGGCCTTGCGATGCTCGCCGTATCTCGCACGAGCCCGCTTCCCGGATCGAACCCGAACCGCTCGCTACGGTTTTCAAACAGACTCTTAGCACTTGCGAGGCAGCCATGACCACCTTTTCTTCCGATTCGCCGGCGGTCGGCCGGAACGATTTCGACGCCGGCCCGCTGTCCTGGGTGATCGGGGAAATCCGCGAAGCGCTCGACCGCTCGGCGAGCGCGCTGAAACAGGCTGCGGAGCAGGACGCGGACGCCCGTTCGACCTCGCTTCAGCACGCGAAAACCCATCTTCACCAGGCACACGGCGCGTTGCAGATCGTCGATGTCGACGGCGTCGCGCTGCTGACCGAGACTGCCGAGACGGCCCTCGACCGGGTCGCCGCCGGCTCCGAGGCTCCGGGGCCGGAAACGGTGGACGCGGTCGCGGATGCCTATCGCGCGCTGGTCGAATATCTCGAAGACCTGCTGTCCGGCGCGCCCAACCAGCCGGTGCGCCTGTTCCCCTATTACAAGGGGCTGCTGGCGATCGCAGGCGAAGAGCGTGCGCACCCCGCGGCGCTGTTCTTCCCTGATCTGTCGGTGCAGCCCCGGTTCGAAACGCCGGAAGCCGCACCCGACGCCGGCCGTTGCCCGGAACTGCGTCAGCGCTACGAAAAAGCATTGCTTGGACTTTTGAAGAGCACCGACTCGCAGGACGAATCGGCGCATGCGCGGGAAATCGCCGACGTGATCGCCGAAGTCGGCCGGTTGCAGGCGACGCAACGATCGAAGGCCTTCTGGTGGGTCATGCATGGACTGGCCGACGCATCGGCCGCCGGCCAGTTGCCGGATCACGCGGCGTATGCGAAGCAGGCATTCGCGCGCATCAACCTGCAGTTGCGGCGGTTCTGCGCCGGCGCACATGACGTTCCGCAGGATCTGCTGCGCGACGCGCTGTTCCTGCTCTGCCTGGCGCCGCAGCCGACGCCGCTCGGCGCCGACATTCGCCGCGCCTACCGGCTCGACGGCATGGTGCCGACCGATTACCAAGCACGGCGTTACGGCCGCGTCGACATGGGCGCGCTGGCGAACGCCAAGGAAAGGCTCAGCCACGCGAAAAGCATGTGGAACCGGATCGCCGGCGGCGATGGCCATACGGCATCCGCCTTCGAAGCCGAGATGCGAGCGCTGGCCGAAGCCGGAGCGCTGCTCGGTTCGTCGGCGCTGTCGAAGCTGCTGCGCGAGCTCAGCGGTATCGCCCGCCATGCGGCCTACGCCAAGCCGGGCGACGCGCTCGGTCTCGAGATCGCAACCAGCCTCCTGTTCGTCGAACACGCGCTGAACCGCATCAGCCGCCTGCCGGAAGATTTCGCCGAGCGCACCGATGCGATGATCGCGCGGCTGCTGTCCATCGTCGCCGGCGAGCCGCGCGCGACATCCGCCGAGTGGCTGGAGGACATGTCGCGCCAGACTCAGCAGAAGCAGACGATGGCGGTGCTGTGCGAGGAAATGCTCGCCACGCTGCGTCAGGTCGAGAAGGCGCTCGACACTTACTTCGGCAATCCCCAGGACGGCGGAATGCTGCCGCAGATCTGCCAGGCGCTGCACCAGATCGGCGGTGCGCTGGCGGTGCTGGACCAGGACGGCGCGGTGCGCGCGGTCGATCACACGCGCGGCATCCTGGAGCGGCTCGAAAGCGGCGGGGCCGTGCCGGCCGGCGACCTGCTGCAGCCGGTCGCGCGCAACGTCGGCGCGCTCGGCTTTTTCATCGAAGCGCTGGAGCGCGATCCCGAACAAGCCGGGCAGCGATTCGCGTTCGACGAGGCTGTAGGCATCTTCCAAGCGCGGCTCGTCACCCGGCAGGCCGCGCCGGAGCCGGAAGACGAACCCGTGTGGGCGCTCCCGCTTCCCCGCCATCACGATGCGCCCGAAGACGACCGGTCAATTCCGGTCATCGAGGCCGAAGGCCTGCAGTCGGCCGACGCGGCGCGCGACGAGGAAAACGCGGCGCCCGTACCCGACATGCTCGACGCAACGAGCGCGATGCCGCCGGAGGAAGACCGCGAGCTGGCGTTGCCGGATGGACCGGCTCCCGAAGCGGATGCCGATCAGGCGTGGCCGGAGGAAACCGTCGAGAACATGCTTCCGGACGCTGCCCAGGCTGAGACGTCCGTGGCTGTTTCAACTACGGCCCAAACCGCTGCTCCGGCTGGCGCGGCGCTTCATTCTTCCCCCGCGCCATCCGAAGCGATCTCCGACGAGGCGGTGGACGCCGAACTGCTCGACATCTTCCTGACCGAAGCGGATGAAGTGCTCGCGTGCGTTCGCGAGACGCTGCCTACCTTGCGCGTCGCGCCCGACAGCCAGACGCCGCTGACGACGCTGCGCCGGTCGTTCCATACGCTCAAGGGCAGCAGCCGCATGGTGGCGCTGAACGCCTTCGGCGAGGCGGCCTGGAGCATCGAGCAAGTGCTGAACCTGCGCCTGGCCGGCGAGTCCATCGAAGCCGGCGCGTTGCTGCCGTTGATCGAGGTGGCGACCGACGCCCTTGAAGCGTGGGTGGAAGACATCCGCACGACGGGCCGTTCCACGCGCACGCCCGATACGCTCGCGGCCGCGGCGGCGCGGGTCAAGGCAGGCGAGCCGTTCCGGTTCGATGCGCCGGGAGGTGATGAACTCGTTGCCGCAGTCGCTGCCTTCGTGTCCGATGCCGGCACGCCGGAGCCGAACATGCTTTCAGAAACCGCATCGACCGATGCGGAAGCGACATCGGCGGACGCCGCATGGCGCGGGGACGACTTCGTCGCTCTGCCGGCAGTCGAGGAAATCGCAATTGCCGATACCGACTTCTCGCTGTTCCGGCAAGACGATTCCGGAACCGTGCTGTCCGGCACAACAGGGGAAGCGGGCGAAGCGGCCGACGCCGCGGAAACCGCGGAAGTAGCCGACGCGGCGCCATCCGGCGACGACATGCCCGACACCGCATCCCGCCCGTCCGGCGACGTCATCGATTTCCCGATGGCGGCGCTGTCGGCGCGTCCCGACGAAAGCATCAAGCGGATCGGCGATATTGAAATCAGCATGCCGCTGCACGGCATCTATCTTGCGGAAACCGACGAACTGGTGCGCATGCTCGCCAACGACTTCGCCGAGTGGCGGCACGAACCGGCGCGGCCGGTGGCGATCACCTCGGTGCATGCGGCCCATTCGCTGGCCGGCAGTTCGGCCACGGTCGGGTTCGACGTCCTGCAGCAGGTCGCCCATCGTCTCGAAGCGGTCCTGCAGCAACTGGCGAAGCGGCCGGTGCCGCTGCTGACCGGTGAACTCGACACGCTCGAGCTGGCTGTCGAGCGGATGCGCGACATGCTGCACAGCTTCGCGCTGGGCGAGATGCCGCCGCCGCGTCATGATGTCGTCGCGGCCCTGTCGTCGCTGCACGACGCGCTGGCGCTGCGCGCCGACCGGGATATCGTCAGCCTTCCCGCGGATGAGCTTGCAAACGGGGAACCGGCGTCCGTTGCAGGCGATACCGGCGTGGCCTCGGCTCCCGAGTCCGACGAGGCGTCCGGACAGGCGGGCATACCGCTCGATCCGGCCTCGGTGGTTCGCGACGAGATCGACCAAGATCTGCTGCCGGTCTTCATCGAGGAAGGGCGCGATCTGCTGCCGCAGATCGGCGAATTGCTGCGCGTCTGGCGCTCGCGTCCGGCGGACGCCGCCGCGCCGCAGGCCTTGCTGCGCGCGATGCATACGCTCAAGGGCAGCGCCCGGATGGCGGGTGCGATGCGGCTCGGACAGCAGATCCACGAGATGGAAGCGCGCATCGAACAGTTGATGCATGCCGGATCGGCATCGTCGCAAGCCATCGAGGATTTGCTCGCCCGCCACGACTACGGGCTGCATCTGTTCGAGCAGCTCCAGAATCCGCCGGCGATCGGTGCGCTGCCGGTTGCCGCGGACGCCGCCGGGGCGCTGCCGTCATCCGCCGGCATCGTCGCCGCGGCGGGCGAGCCGCGGCTGGCCGGAGCCGGCGATCAAGCCGCGCCGCTGCCGGTGCCGGCCGCGCCGCTGGTGCGGGTCAGGGCCGATATCCTCGACCGGCTGGTCAACCAGGCCGGTGAAGTGTCGATCTCGCGTTCCCGTCTGGAAACCGGAGTCGGCGCATTGCAGCAGTCGCTGGGCGAACTGACCGAGAACGTCGGCCGCCTGCGCAGCCAGTTGCGCGAGATCGAGATCCAGGCCGAGACGCAGATTTCCTCGCGCATGACGCAGGCCGGCGACCGCGGATTCGATCCGCTCGAATTCGACCGCTTCACCCGGCTGCAGGAACTGACGCGCATGATGGCGGAGAGCGTCAATGACGTCGCTTCGGTGCAGCAGAACATCGCCCGCACGGCCGAAGGAGCGGTCAACGATCTGCTGTCGCAGGAACGCCTGACGCGCGAACTCCAGCAGGACCTGATGCGAGTGCGGATGGTGCAGTTCGGCAGCATCGCCGAGCGGCTCTATCGCGTCACCCGGCAGACCGCGAAGGAAGTCGACAAGCGGGTCAATCTCGATATCCGCGGCGGCGGCGTGGAACTCGACCGCGGCGTTCTTGAACGCATGACCGGCCCGTTCGAGCATCTGTTGCGTAACGCGATCGCGCACGGCATCGAGACGCGCGCCGCGCGCCGTGAGGCCGGCAAGCAGGAAGCCGGCGAACTGCTGATCGAAGTGCGCCAGGAGGGCAACGAGGTCGTGATCCGCTTCACCGACGACGGCGGCGGTCTCGACATGCGGCGAATTCGCGACAAGGCGAGGGCGGTCGGCCTGCTGGCCGACGACCGCGAGATCGCCGACGCGGAAGCGAGCGAACTGATTTTCCATCCCGGTTTTTCGACCGCCGCCGAAGTGACCGAGCTGGCCGGCCGCGGCATCGGCATGGACGTGGTGCGCTCGGAGGCGGCTGCCCTCGGCGGCCGGGTGGCGGTGCACTCCGAACCCGGCCGAGGCGCGCAATTCACGATCCACCTGCCGCTGACGCTGGCCGTCACGCAGGTGGTGCTGCTGTCGACCGGCGGCAAGACCTACGCGGTGCCGTCGGTGCTGGTCGAGCAGGTGCAGCAGTTGAAGGCCAATCCGCTGGCGTCCGCCTACAACGACGGCGCGGTGCTGTGGCAGGGACATCGAGTGCCGCTGCACTACCTGTCCGCGCTGCTCGGCGACGAGGCGGCCACACCGGTGGCGCAGCAGTATTCGCCGGTCATTGTCCTGCGCAGCGGCAACGACCGTCTGGCGCTCCACGTCGACCAGGTGATCGGCAACCGCGAGGTAGTGGTCAAGAACATCGGCCCGCAACTGGCGCGGATGACCGGCATCGCCGGCGCCACGGTGCTCGGTTCCGGCGACATCGTGCTGATCCTGAACCCGGTGCCGATCGCGATGCGGCGTGTCCAGCAGGATTTGCGCGCGCCGCGCCTGCTGCCGGCCGACGGCATGGAGGATGCCGGTGCGGTCGCGGAAAACGGCGGGCGGCTGTCGGCCTCCGAACCGGTGCACGGCTTGCGTACCCAGCCGATCGTGATGGTGGTCGACGATTCGCTGACGGTGCGGCGCGTCACGCAGCGATTGCTGTCACGCGAAGGTTACCAGGCGGTGCTGGCCAAGGACGGCGTCGACGCGCTCGAGCAGCTGCAGGCAATCACGCCGGACGTGATCCTGCTCGACATCGAGATGCCGCGCATGGACGGCTTCGACCTGACCCGCAACCTGCGCGACGACGAGCGCACCCGCGCGATCCCGATCGTCATGATCACCTCGCGCACTGCCGCCAAGCATCGCAACTACGCGCTGGAACTCGGCGTGAACGAGTATCTCGGCAAGCCGTACCGGGAAGAGGAACTGGTGCGGTTAATCGCGGGTTTCGTCGGCCGCGCCGCGCCGGTGGCCTGACCGCGCGGCATCCGCTCCGCGATGCCGGACGGCGGCGCGCTTCGCGGCGCGCCGCCGTTTCGTTGTCGTTCCGTTTTTCTCGGCGTCGTCTCGGCGCTACGAGGCGCCCCGGTGCCGCACCGCCTCGTAGCGCGCCAGCGTCTTCTTGCGCGCCTCCTCGTGCAGCACCACCGGCTGCGGATAGTCGACTCCCAATCTCATGCCTGCCGCCTGCAGCGCCGCTGCCGGCGCCAGCCAGGGCGCGTGCAGGTGGCGGCTCTCCAGCCGCGCGAGTTGCGGCAGGTAGCGCCGGATGAATTTGCCTTCGTGATCGAATTTCTCCGACTGGGTCACCGGGTTGAATATCCGGAAGTACGGCTGCGCGTCGCAGCCCGAGGACGCGGCCCATTGCCAGCCGCCGTTGTTGGCCGACAGGTCGAAGTCGTTGAGGCGCGCCGCGAAGTAGCGTTCGCCGCGCCGCCAGTCGATGCCCAGATCCTTGACCAGGAAACAGGCGGTGATCATCCGCAGCCGGTTGTGCATGTAGCCGGTGCGGTTCAACTGCATCATCGCCGCGTCGACCAGCGGATAGCCGGTGCGGCCCTCGCACCAGGCGGCGAACGCCGCGTCGGCCGCGGCGCCGCTTTCCCACGCGATGCGGTCGTATTCCGGCCGGAACGCGCGTTCGGCCACGTGCGGATGGTGATACAGGATCATGAAATAAAAGTCGCGCCAGATCAGTTCCGACAGCCAGGTCGCCGCGCCGCCCTCCTCGTCGCCCATCTTTGCCGTCGCCATCGCCATCGCCGTCGTAGCATGCCGCGCCAGCTCGCGCACCGATACCGTGCCGAAGCGCAGGTGCACCGACAGATAGGATGGTCCCTTGACCGCCGGGAAGTCGCGCGCGACGCGGTAATGCCGCAGGCGCGGCAGGAAATCTTCCAGCAACGTTCGGGCGCCCGACATGCCCCCACGGATGCCGAGTGCAGCGAGATCGGTGTCCGCGAAGCCGAGCGTGGCCAGCGACGGCAACGGCGTTGACTGCGGCGACGGACCGGACGGCGGCGACAGGCGGTCGGCGTAAGTCTCGACCGGGTAGGGCTTCAGGTAGAAACCGTCCTTTGAATCGCCCTTTACGGCAAGCATCTTCAGCCAGGCGTTCTTGTACGGCGTGAACACCGAGAACGGCTTGCCGGCTTGCGAAAGCACCTCGTCCTTCTCGAAGATCGCCTGGTCCTTGAAGCTCAGCAGCGAGCGGCCCGCCGCCATCAGCGCCGACGACACCCGGCTGTCGCGCTCGATCGCCTGCGGCTCGTAGTCGTGATTGCAGAACACCGCGTCCACGCCGAGCTCGGCGGCCAGCCTCGGGATGTCTTCGACCGCCGACGCGTGGCGCACGATCAGCGCGCCGCCGAGCCGGCGCAGCGCCGCGCCGAGTTCGGCCACGCTTTCCAGGATGAAGGCCACGCGGCGGTCGGCCGTGCGGCCCTGCGCCAGCAGCGGATCGAGGATGTCGCGGTCGAACACGAACACGCAGGACACGCGCCGGCTCATCGTCAGTGCGCGGTAGAGCGCCGCATGGTCGTCCGTGCGCAGATCGCGCCGGAACCAGACCAGGGAATGTTCGAGGGAAGGCATGATTTTGGAATCGTCGGTCGCATCACGAACGGCAGAGTTGCCGCGGCGTATCGTAGCAGAGCGCCTTGTCCCGAGTCCCCTTTCCGGCGGGGCGGAGGGCGGAAAATGTTAGAATGCGCGCCATGCCGACGCACCGCCCTTTCGTTCCGCCGCCTCTCTGCGCCGCCGGGTATCACGCGCCCGGCACGGGTGCCGGCGTCCGGGACGACGCCGCGAGCGGCGCCCGCGCGATGCCCCTCGATTTGACCGACCATTTCCTGATCGCGATGCCGTCCATGCTCGACCCGGTCTTCGGCGGCACCGTGATCTACCTCTGCGAACACAACGAGAACGGCGCGCTCGGCGTCGTCATCAACAAGCCCACCGACATGACGATGGTCACGCTTCTGGAGCGTATCGACCTGACGCCGGAAACCTTGCCAGACGCCGATCAGGCGCTGTCCAGTCGGCACGTGATGTTCGGCGGTCCGGTGCAGGTCGAGCGCGGCTTCGTGCTGCATTCCCCGGTCGACCGCTATTCGTCGACGCTGGCGGTGACCGGCGACATCGCGATGACGACGTCGAAAGACGTGCTCGAGGCGGTCGCGCGCGGTCAGGGCCCGCAACGGCTGATGGTGAGCCTGGGCTGCTCCGGATGGAGCGCCGGCCAGCTCGAGGAAGAGCTTGCGCGCAACGGCTGGCTCACCGTGCCGGCCGATCCGGAAATCATCTTCGACCTTCCCGCCGAGCAGCGCTTCGCCGCCGCGCTCGGCCTGCTCGGCATCGATCCGGTGATGCTGACGGCCGAATCCGGCCACGCCTGAGCCGGACCACACGTGACGGCGGAGACGGTGCTGGGTTTCGACTTCGGTCTCAAGCGGATCGGCGTCGCGGTCGGCAACACGCTGCTGCGACAGGCGCAGCAGCTGACCGTGATCGCCGGCCGCAGCAACGATGAGAAATTCGCCGCAATCGGCGCCTTGCTCGCCGAATGGAAGCCGGCACGCTGCGTGGTCGGCCTGCCACTGCACCCGGACAGCGCGGCGCACGAAATGACCGATCGCTGCCGCCGCTTTGCCAACCAGCTGCACGGACGCTACGGCGTCGCCACCGCGCTGGTCGACGAACGCTATACGTCGGCGGTCATCGCCCATCGCCGCGGCGAAACGATCGACGCCCATGCCGCTGCCCTCATCCTGCAACAATACTTCGACGACCATGCCCAATCCTGAACTCGACGCCGAGGCGCTGTACCGCGACCTCGCGCAGCAAGCGAAAAACGGCCTGGCCGGCGCGGCCGGCGTCGCGGTGGTCGGCATCCATTCCGGCGGCGCGTGGCTGGCCGAACGGCTCGCGGCCGAACTCGGTGTCGGTAACCGGCTGGGTTTCATCGACGTCTCGTTCTATCGCGACGACTATGGCAGCAAGGGCCTGCACGCCGGCGTCAAGCCGAGCCAGATCGGCTTCGACGTGAATGGCGCGACGATCCTGCTGGTCGACGACGTGCTCTATACCGGCCGCACCACGCGCGCGGCGATCAACGAACTGTTCGATTACGGCCGTCCGGCGCGCGTGATGCTCGCCGCGCTGGCCGACCGCGGCGGCCGTGAACTGCCGATCGCCGCCGACTTCGTCGCCTGCCGGCTGGCGCTGCCGGCGGACCGGTCGCTCGTGTTGCACCGCGCGGACGACGGCGCACTTTCCCTCACGGTGGACCATGCATAACCCGCAACTCAACCGCGACGGCGGCCTTCAGCACCTGCTGACGATCGAAGGCTTGCCGAAGGCCGTCATCACTCACATCCTCGACACCGCGTCGTCGTTCGTCGGCATCGGCGACCGCGACGTCAAGAAGGTGCCGCTGATGCGCGGCAAGAGCGTCTTCAACCTGTTCTTCGAGAACTCGACGCGCACCCGGACCACGTTCGAGATCGCCGCCAAGCGGCTGTCGGCAGACGTGGTCAATCTCAACATCTCGGCGTCCAGCGCCAGCAAGGGCGAGTCGCTGCTCGACACGATCGACAACCTGACCGCGATGCACGCCGACATGTTCGTGGTGCGCCACGCGCAGTCGGGCGCGCCGTACCTGATCGCCAAGCACCTGATCGAGCGCCGCCAGGAGCACGTCCACGTGGTCAACGCCGGCGACGGCCGCCACGCGCATCCGACGCAGGGCTTGCTCGACATGTACACGATCCGCCACTTCAAGCGCGACTTCAGCAATCTCACGGTGGCCATCGTCGGCGACATCCTGCACAGCCGCGTAGCGCGCTCGGACATCCACGGCCTGACCACGCTCGGCGTGCCGGAAGTGCGCGCGATCGGGCCGCGCACGCTGCTGCCGTCCGGCCTGGAGCAGATGGGCGTGCGCACCTTCACCGACATGAACGAGGGCTTGCGCGGGGTCGACGTGATCATCATGCTGCGGCTGCAGAACGAGCGCATGACCGGCGCGCTGCTGCCGTCGGCCCAGGAATTCTTCAAGAGCTACGGCCTGACGCGCGAGCGGCTGGCGCTGGCCAAGCCCGATGCGATCGTGATGCATCCGGGGCCGATGAATCGCGGCGTCGAAATCGATTCGGCGGTCGCCGACGGCGCGCAGGCGGTGATCCTGCCGCAGGTGACCTTCGGCATCGCGGTGCGGATGGCGGTGATGAGCATCCTGGCCGGCAAATAGACCGGCAAGACAGACGGAACGGACGGAACGGACGGAACGGACAGAAAAGACGGAAACGCGGAATGAGACTGCAAATTGCGAACGGCCGGCTGATCGATCCGGCGAACGGCATCGACGCGCGGCGCGACGTCTTCCTCGCCGACGGCCGGGTGGCGGCGATCGGCGACGCGCCGGAAGGCTTCCGGGCCGACCGCGTCATCGATGCGACCGGGCTGGTCGTTGTGCCCGGCCTGGTCGACCTGAGCGTGCGGCTGCGCGAACCGGGCTACGAATACAAGGCCACGCTCGAATCGGAAATGCAGGCGGCGATGCGCGGCGGCGTGACCAGCCTGGTCTGCCCGCCGGACACCGATCCGGTCCTGGACGAACCGGGCCTGGTCGAGATGCTCAAGCACCGTGCACGCTCGCTGCACCAGGCCAACGTCTACCCGCTCGGCGCGCTGACCGTCGGCCTGAAGGGCGAGGCGCTGACCGAGATGGCGGAGTTGACCGAAGCCGGCTGCATCGGCTTTGCGCAGGCCGACGCGCCGCTGGTCGATACCACGGTGCTGCTGCGCGCACTGCAGTACGCGGCCACCTTCGGCTACACCGTCTGGTTGCGGCCGCAGGACGCCTGGATCGGGCGCGGCGGCATTGCCCACAGCGGCGCGATCGCATCGCGTCTCGGCTTGCCGGGCGTGCCGGTGATGGCAGAAACCATCGCGTTGCACACGATCTTCGAACTGATGCGCGCCACCGGCGCCCGTGTCCATCTCTGCCGTCTCTCGTCAGCCGCCGGCGTGGAACTGGTGCGCGCCGCGAAGAAGGAAGGCTTGCCGGTGACCTGCGACGTCGGCGCGCATCACCTGCATCTGACCGATGCCGACATCGGATTCTTCGACGCGAATGCACGCATGACGCCGCCGCTGCGCGGTCAGCGCGACCGCGATGCGTTGCGGCAGGGCGTCGCGGACGGCACGATCGACGCGATCTGCTCCGACCATACGCCGGTCGACGACGATGAAAAGCTGTTGCCGTTCGGCGAGGCTTCGCCCGGCGCAACCGGACTGGAGCTGCTGCTGTCGCTGTCGCTGAAATGCGCGCAGGAGGCGCCGCGCGGCGCCGAGGCGCTGGCGGCGATCGTTGCCCGCATCACCGATGCGGCCGCGCGCGTCGCGGGGTTGCCCGGCGGCCGGCTCGATGTCGGCGCAGCGGCGGATGTCTGCGTATTCGACCCGCAGGCGCGCTGGAAAGTGGAGGCCGCGTCGCTCGCCAGCCAGGGCAAGCACACGCCCTTTCTCGGTTACGAACTGCCGGGCCGGGTACGGGTGACGATCGTCAGCGGTCAGGTGGCGTTCGAGTCCTGATGCCCGGCTTGCGCAAGGCGGAGCAGATCGCGTCGCCGCGGACGCGCGCATGAGCGCCGCACCGACCGACGTCGCGGTCGGCATCCTGATGCGGCAGAACGGCGACGTGCTGCTCGCCCAGCGCCCGCCCGGCAAGCCGTATGCGGGTTACTGGGAATTCCCGGGCGGCAAGCTGGAGCGGGGCGAAACCGTGATCGAGGCGCTGCAGCGGGAACTCATGGAAGAACTCGGCGTGGCGATCCAAGACGCAGAACCGTGGTGCTGCGTCGAGCATCGCTACCCGCACGCGCACGTCCGGCTGCATTTCTGCATCAGCCGCGACTGGCGCGGCGAGCCGCGCGGTCTCGAAGGGCAGGCGTTCGCGTGGCAAGGAAGGATCGCGGTGTCGCCGCTGCTGCCGGCAACGATCCCTTTGCTGGAGTGGCTCCCGCGGAACGGCGGACCGCGATAAGTAAGACTGCGGACCGCGTCTAGGCCGGCGGCACGTCGTCCTCGTCGGTCTCGCCGGGCTGCTTCACTACCGGGATCGCGTATTTTTCCTCGGCCCAGGCGCCGAGATCGATCTGTTTGCAGCGTTCGGAGCAGAACGGACGAAAGCGGTTCTTCTCAATCCATTCGACCTTCTTGCCGCAGGTCGGGCATTGCACGATCGTGACCATGATCGTCGGGTGAACCTCTAAAAATTGCAGAGCGTGAGTTCGAACGGCACGTCGTTTTCGAACGAGCGCGGCTTCATGTCGCCGTCCTGCGTGGTGAAGCGCACCCAAAGCATGTACTTGTTGGCGGAAATTTCAGGAATTGCGCCGATCGTATCGTCGATCGCCAGCCGCAGCATCTGGTACACCTTGCCCTGCAGCATCTGCTGGTAGCTGCCCGACTGTGCATGGATGCGCACCGGCCGGCCGGATTCGCGCAGCAGGCGCAGCACGATGGTGATCGCGTCGAACAGCGGCATCAGCGGCGTGAACCAGTTCATGATGTCGGTATAGCGCTGCTGCGGCGTACGATGCTGCCAAGCGTAGTACGAGGGCAGGTCGAATTCGCAGGCGCCGCCCGGGATGATGGTGCGGCCGCGAATGCTCATCA
>JBQCGO010000195.1:0-8944 GCA_051955575.1 Burkholderiaceae bacterium | reverse complement strand
CTGCGGCGGATCAGCGGTCGATCGACGCCATGCCGGCGTGGTTGTAGCGCTGCCGGGCCACCGCCTCCGGCGGGAACATGCCGGCCATTGGCCGGCACTGTTCCGGCGTCAGCGCGACGTCGACCGCGCCGACGTTCTCTTCAAGGTACTTGCGCCGCTTGGTGCCGGGAATCGGCACGATGTCGTCGCCCTGCGCGAGCACCCACGCGAGCGCGAGCTGGCCCGGCGTGCAGCCGATGTCGTTCGCCATTTTTTTCACTTCCCCGACCAGCGCGAGATTGCGGCCGAAGTTCTCGCCCTGGAAACGCGGGCTATGGCGCCGGTAGTCGTCGGGCGCGAAATCGTCCGGCGACGCGATCGCGCCGGTCAGGAAGCCGCGGCCGAGCGGGCTGTACGGCACGAAGCCGATGCCGTGCCTGCGGCAGGTCGCCAGCACGCCGTTTTCCGGGTCGCGCGTCCACAGCGAGTACTCGCTCTGCAGCGCGGCCAGCGGGTGCATCTTGACCGCGCGCTCGATGGTCGCGGACGAGGCTTCCGACAGGCCGATGTGGCGGATCTTGCCGGCCTTGACCAGATCGACCAGCGCGCCCATGGTGTCCTCGATCGGCGTATTCGGGTCGATCCGGTGCTGGTAGTACAGGTCGATGACGTCGATGCCGAGCCGTTTCAGGCTGCCGTCGACGCATTGCCGCACGTAGTCGGGGCGGCCGTTGACCTGCATGCCGGTGGGCGTGCGCATGATGCCGAACTTGGTCGCGATCACCAGGCCGTCGCGCTTGCCCTTGATCGCGCGCCCGAGCAGTTCCTCGTTGGTGTGCGGGCCGTACATGTCGGACGTGTCGAAGAAGGTGATGCCGAGGTCGATCGCGCGATGGATCGTCGCGACCGATTCGTCGTCGTCGCGATTCGCGTAGAAATCGCTCATGCCCATGCAGCCGAGTCCGATCGCGGACACGACGGGGCCGTTCCTGCCGAGGCGTCGCTGTTTCATCGTTGTTTCCTCCGGGTTATCGGAAAAACAACATGGTAGCGGATCGGGGGCGGGCGCGCCGACGGCCGGTATCGATGTCCGCCGGCGCGGAGGAAGGAGGATGGCGTCCCGGAACGGGACGCGCGGATCAGCGACCGAAGCGGATCTTGAACTGGATCGCCAGCGCGCTGCGAACGTTGGACGCGACCGACGGAATCACCAGCAGGTTGGCGCCGAAGCGCTTGCCTTCGATGTTGATCACCGGCGAGATGATCGGGAAGAAGCCGCCGTCGCGCATCATGCGGTAGCCGTCGGCCGCGCCGGCGACGATGCCGAAGCGTGCGGGTCCGAGCGACAGCGGCGTGTACGAAGCGCCCAGGTAGCGCGTGGTCGTGCGCACGCTGTTGCGGTACTCGCCCGCGACCAGCGAAACGTCGTTGCTGAGCACGTACTCGACGCCGGCGCCCCAGTTGCGCTCGTTGAAATCCATCGAGCGGTTGAAGTGGTGGGATATGCCCCCGGCATTGATCCACCATTCGCCGCTGTGGTCGTCTTCGGCATGCGCCGGCGTCGCGGACAGGATGGGCAGGAGAGCGGCCGCGGACAGTGCGGCGAGGAGAGTTTTTCGCATGGTGGTTGCTGCAGGAAGCAGGGTGACGGCGGTGAATAATGTTGCTTGCCGTCATGCTGTCACAAGCTTTTGGTTCCGTATGGCAACCAATGCGAAAAATTTCTACTTCGTTTTCAGGGTGGCAAGGAAAGCGGTCTGCAGTGTTGCTGCAGGCCAACGAAGTTTGTCGGGACGATAACGAGCGGTTCGGCGGACCCCCTCACGCCGGCTCAAGCCGGCAAAACATCTCGCGGATTACCGGATCATCGGCGCGGTAGCCGGGGCGCGGCAAAAAGCCGGTCTCGGTCAGGTGCACCAGTACCGCCTCGCCGACCTTCAGCAGCTTCCAGCCGGCGCGTTCGCCGCTCTCGCTGCCGCCGGCGAGCTGGTAGCAGCGCAGCGTCTCGGTGCCGTGCCGGTCGCGGCCGTAGACGTGCGGTTCGACGATGCGTGTGACGCCGTGGTAGCGCAGTTCGAGCACGCGTTGCTCGCGGACGGCCTTGCAGATGCGGGAATTCATCGCGCCTCCTGGCGCGGGATGCGCCTCGTCAGAGGAGACGCCCGTCCCGCCGGCCGGTTCCGCGCCGGCGGGACGGCGGTGGTTCAGATGCCGCCGAGGCAGAGATACTTCATTTCGAGATACTCGTCGATGCCGTACTTCGAGCCTTCGCGGCCGAGGCCGGATTGCTTGACGCCGCCGAACGGCGCGACCTCGTTCGAAATCAGCCCGGTATTGATGCCGAGCATGCCGTAGTCGAGCTTTTCGGCGACGCGCCAGACGCGGCCGATGTCGCGCGAATAGAAATAGCCGGCCAGGCCGAACTCGGTATCGTTGGCGGCCGCGATCGCCTCGTCCTCGTCGTGGAACGGCACCACCGCCGCGACCGGCCCGAAGGTTTCCTCCTGCATGATCTTCATGTCGCGGGTGATGCCGGACAGCACCGTCGGCTGGTAGAACCGCTCGCCGAGCGCGTGACGGGCGCCGCCGGCGGCGACTTTCGCGCCCTTGGCAAGCGCGTCGCCGACGTGCTCCTCGACCTTCGCCACCGCGGCGGCGTCGATCATCGGTCCCTGATGCACGCCGGCCTCGAAACCGTTGCCGACGCGAATCTGCGCCGCGCCGGCGGCGAGTTTTTCGACGAACGCGTCATGCACCGATGCGTGGACGTAGAAACGGTTGGTGCAGACGCAGGTCTGGCCGGCGTTGCGGTATTTCGACTGCAGCGCGCCTTCGACCGCGGCGTCCAGATCGGCATCGTCGAACACGATGAACGGCGCATGGCCGCCGAGTTCGAGCGCGAGCTTTTTCACCGTCGGCGCGCACTGCCGCATCAGGATGCGGCCGACCGGCGTCGAACCGGTGAACGACAGGTGCCGCACCGTCGGGCTGGCGCACAGCACGTTGCCGACTTCGATCGACCGTTCCGCATCGGCGGTGACGATGTTGACCACGACCGGCGGCAGGCCGGCGCGGTGCGCCAGCTCGGCGATCGCCAGCGCCGACAGCGGCGTCTGCTCGGCCGGCTTGATGACGATGGTGCAGCCGGCGGCGATCGCCGGCGACACCTTGCGGGTGATCATCGCAATCGGGAAATTCCACGGCGTGATCGACGCGCACACCCCGATCGGCTGCTTCAGCACCATCATCCGCTTGTCGTGCCAGGTCGTGGCCGGGATGTCGCCGGACACCCGTTTGGCCTCCTCTGCGAACCATTCGACGAAGCTCGCGCCGTACATCACTTCGCCCTTGGCCTCGGCCAGCGGCTTGCCCTGCTCGGCGGTCATCAGCGCGGCCAGGTCGTCTGCGCTGGCAATGATCAGGTCGAACCACTTGCGCAGGATCGCGGCGCGCTCCTTGCCGGTTTTCGCGGACCAGGCCGCGAAGGCCGCGGCGGCGGCGTCGATCGCGCGTTGCGCTTCGGCCGCGCCCATGTTCGGGACCGATGCGATGGTCGCGCCGTCGGCCGGGTTGTCGACCTCGAAGGTCGAGTCCGCGCCGACCCATTCGCCGTTGATGTAGGCATGGTCGCGCAGCAGCGCGGCGTCGTTCAGTTTCGGCAGTCCCTTCACGATTTGCAGCATGGCGTCTCCTTGGATCTGTTGTGGTGTCAAACGATCAAGGATAGCCGAAGGCGGCAACGGCTGCACCGCGCTCGCCGGCGGCAAACCGCCGGTCGCATCGCGTCGCGCGGGACACGGCGCGACCGTCCGGGCGGCGCGTCCCGGCGCTTGCCGAACTTCGCCGCCGGATTGTTATCCATTGCAGGAACGGACCGACGCAAAGGAAACGGCAATGCAGATCCTGATGGTACTGACCTCCCACGACCGGCTCGGCGACACCGGCCGCAAGACCGGCTTCTGGCTCGAGGAATTCGCCGCGCCGTACTACGTGTTCAAGGATGCCGGCGCGCAAATCACGGTCGCGTCGCCGAAAGGCGGCCGCCCGCCGCTCGATCCGAAGAGCGACGAGATCGACGCCCAGACCGACGCGACGCGCCGCTTCGCGAATGATCCGCAAGCGCAGTCCGCGCTGGCGTCGACCTTCCGGCTGGCTGACGTCGCGGACCGCGACTTCGATGCGGTCTTCTATCCGGGCGGACACGGTCCGCTGTGGGATCTGGCGGAAGATCCGGAGTCGATCCGCGTGATCGAGCAGACCTACGCCGCCGGCAAGCCGGTCGCACTGGTGTGTCACGCGCCGGGCGTGCTGCGACGGGTCACCGACGGCCGCGGCAATTCGATCGTGGCCGGGAAGCGGGTCACCGGGTTCACCAACGGCGAGGAAGCCGCGGTCGGCCTGACCGACGTCGTGCCGTTTCTCGTCGAAGACATGCTGAAGGACGCGGGCGGCGTGTATTCGCGCGGGCCGGACTGGTCGTCCTACGTGCTGACCGACGGCAACCTGATCACCGGGCAGAATCCGGCGTCGTCGGAAGAAGCGGCGCGCGAAGTGCTGCGGATGCTGTCGCCGCAGCCGAACACCAGCAATGGCCGCGCGGCCGAGCCGGCATCACCGTCCACCCGGCAGTCCTCCCCGCCAACGTCGCGCTAGCCGGTCGTCGCCGCAAGAAAGGATTTCCATGGCTGTCGTTTCGATTCTCTCCACGCCGGTCCGGCTGGGTGCGCTGGCCTTGCCGAATCGCATCGCGGTCGCGCCGATGACCCGCGTCAGCGCGACCGAGGAAGGCCTCGCCACCGAAGAGATGGTGCGCTACTACGCGCGCTTCGCTCGCGGCGGTTTCGGCCTGATCATCACCGAGGGCACGTATCCGGACCTGCAGTACAGCCAGGGTTACCTGCACCAGCCCGGGATCGCGAACGACGCCCAGGCGGCGGCATGGCGCCCGGTAGTCGACGCGGTGCATGCCGAGGGCGCCCGCATCGTGATGCAGTTGATGCATGCCGGCGCGCTGAGCCAGGGCAACCACTGGCAGACCGGCACCATCGGGCCGTCCGCAGTCGAGCCGCGCGGGGAACAACTGGGCTTTTATCGCGGCGAGGGCCGCTATCCGGTGCCGCGCGAGGTGGCGACGGCGGAGATCGGGGAAATCGTCGAATCGTTCGCCGCGGCGGCCGTCAGGGCAAAGGATGCCGGTTTCGACGGCGTCGAGATCCACGGCGCCAACGGCTATCTGCTCGACCAGTTCCTGACCGATACCACCAATCGCCGCGGCGACGATTACGGCGGCTCGACGCAGAACCGGGTGCGGCTGCTCGCCGAGGTCGCCGCCGCGGTACGGGCGCGCGCGGGCGACGGCTATCCGGTCGGCATCCGCATTTCGCAAGGCAAGGTCAACGACTACGAGCACAAATGGGCCGGCGGCGAGGAAGATGCGCGGATCATCTTCGAAACCCTCGGCAGGACCGGCCTCGACTACCTGCATACCACCGAGCACCATGCCACCGCGCCGGCGTTCGGCGAGGGCAGTCCGTCGCTCGCATCGCTTGCCAAGCGGCATGGCGGATTGCCGGTGATCGCCAACGGCGGACTGGGCGATCCGATGACCGCCGAGGCGTTCGTGGCGCAGGGCCATGCGGACGTGATCGCGCTCGGCAAATCGGCGCTGGCCAACCGCGACTGGCCGCAGCGCGCCGCCGCCAGCGGCAAGCTGGCCGCGTTCGATTTCTCGCTGCTGCAGCCGATCGCGCACATCAAGCCGGCCGAGCTCTAGGGCGTGTCGTCAATTAGTTTGGGCGATGCGTTCCCTCGACAACGCGTGCTGGCAAGGCCGCCTTTACTTCGGGCGACGTCAAGGCTGGAGCCTTGACGAGCCATGCAACGCCGGCAGCGCGCGTTGTCGAGGGAACCCGGAGGGAACGGGCCATAGGCGCCCCATGCCGGCGTTGCGCCTCCCGCAGTATCAAACCCGGTGGCACCGCCACGTCGCGTCCATCCTCTCCCTCATTCCCTCTCCACCCAGTGGAGAGGGAAGCTATCTGCTCCCTTCTCCCGCTTGCGGGAGAAGGGTCGGGGATGAGGGTTGGCGCCTTGGCCTGCGACGCCTATGGCCCGTTCGCACGCCCAAACTAATTGACGACATGCCCTAGCGGATCAGGAAGGCTTTTCCGACGGCGGCAGCGCCTGTTCGCGCCGATGGAAGCCGGACACCATGTCGAAGCGGAACAGCCGGCATTCGAGCGGGCCGTTGAAGAACGGCGTCTTGCGCGCTTCCTTCAGCCGCAGCAGTTTCGGCAGTTTCAGATCGGCCGAGAACAGGAACACCGACCAGCCGGCGAAGCGCTGCTTCAGCGTGGTGCCGAAGGCGCCGAAGAACGCCTGCAGCAGGTCGTCGGTCGACAGCGTGCTGTCGCCGCGCACGCCGATCCGCTCGCCGTAGGGCGGATTGGTCAGCAGGATGCCGGGCCTGTCCGTCGGCGGCTTCACTTCCTGCGCCTCGATCTGTTTCAGCGGCACGTCGAACAGGATGCCGGCGTTGCGCAGGTTGTTGCGCGCGATCGTCACCATGTCGCCCGAAATGTCGCTGCCGAACAGCGTCGGCTCGATCGGCAGCGGGTTCGGCCGGAACGCGGTCTTCATCGCGAGCCAGGCATCGTGGTCGAAGCCGCGGAATTTCTCGAACGCAAAGCGGCGCCGCGCGCCGGGCGGAATGCCGGCCACCATCTGCGCCGCTTCCACCAGGATCGTGCCCGAGCCGCACATCGGGTCGAACAGCACGGTGCCCGGCTTCCAGCCGGCGGTGCGCAACAGGCCGGCGGCAAGGTTCTCGCGCAGCGGCGCCTCGCCGGTCTCGGCGCGCCAGCCGCGCTTGAACAGCGCCTCGCCGGAGGTGTCGAGATACAGCGTGACGCTGTGCGCATCCAGGAAGCCGGCGATCCGCATGTCGGGCTGCTTGGTGTCGACCGATGGGCGCTTCGCGAAGCGCTCGCGGAAGCGGTCGCATACCGCGTCCTTGATCTTCAGCGTGGTGAACTCGATGCTTTTCAGCGGCGACTTGATCGCGGTGACGTCGACCCGGATCGTGCGCTCGACGTCGAACCACTGCTCCCAGGCCTGCGCCAGCGCAAGATCGTAGATGTCGTTCTCGTTGCGATAGCCGCCTTGGGCTATGCGCAGCAGCACGCGCGAGGCGATCCGCGAATGCAGGTTGATGCGCCAGGCGTCGGCCATCGCGCCGGAACAGTGAACGCCGCCCGGCACCTGGTTGTGGACCCGCAGCGTGACCGGCGAGGCGAGCCCGGCGATCTCGCCGAGTTCGTCGGCGAGCGCGGCTTCGAGGCCGCGCGGGCAGGGGCAGAAGAACGATAGCGACATGGAAAACCCTTTGTCCGTGAAAGCGCGGCGACCTGGTTCCGCGCGAAGAAATGCCGGCAGTGCGTCAGCGCGCCAGCGCGCGCTCGACGAAATCGAGCCGGTCCTGGCCCCAGTAGCCGTCGCCGTCGACCGCGTACCACGGCGAGCCGAAGACCTCGGCCGCGATCGCCTCGTCGGTGAAACGGTCGTACTCGGCCTGCACGCTGGCGGTCTCGGCCGATTTCAGCAGCATGCCGCCGTCCAGCCCGCAGGCGTCGGCAAACTGGCCGAGCGTGGCCGGGTCGGCGATGTTCTTTTCCTCTTCCCACAGCCCGCGCATGATCGCGCCGGCGAGCTGCAGCGCGCGGTCGGTGCCGTATGCCAGCTGCGCGGCGATGATGACGCGCGCGGCCGGGTCGCCCGACACCGGGAAGAATTTCGGCTGGATGTGCATCGGCTTGCCTAGGAAGGCGGACCAGCGCGCCAGTTCCTTCAGCCGGTAGGCTTGGCGCTGCGGCGGACGCTTGGCCAGCGGCAGGCCGCCCGACACGCCGAACACGCGGCCGAGATCCACCGGCCGCATCTCGATCTGCGCGCCGTGGCGCCGCGCGATGTCGAGAAAGCGGTCGTGGCCGAGGTAGGTCCACGGCGATTGCGGGGCGAAGAAATAACGGCAGGTCTTGCTCATGGAAGTCTCCGGATGCGGAATTCAGAACGGCTTGACGATCACCAGGATCACGATCGCGGTGAACAGCACCACCGGCAGTTCGTTGAACCAGCGGAACCAGGTATGGCTGCGCCGGTTGCGGCCCTGCTCGAATTTCTTCAGCAGGCTGCCGCAGGCATGGAAATAGCCGACCATCAGGATGACGAGAAAAAGCTTCGCGTGCAGCCAGCCGTTGCCGGGACCCTTGCCGATGCCGTAGCCGAGCCACAGCCACAAGCCGAGCAGGATCGCGACGACCATCAGGATGCCGCTGAACCGGTACAGCTTGCGCGCCATCAGCAGCAGCCGCTGCGTGGCGGCCTCGTTGGTTTCCATCGCGAGATTCACGAAGATGCGCGGCAGGTAGAACATGCCGGCGAACCAGGAGGCGATGAAGACGATGTGGAAGGATTTGACCCAGAGCATTTTTAAAATGGTTTTATCTGACTAATTCCTTCCCCTTCAAGGGGAAGGGTAGGATGGGGATGGGTTTCACTTGTGCACCTCGCATGGAGATGGGTTTCACCTGCGTATCCAGCCATGATGCAGCAGGGGTTTCGCGAAGCATGGCGACGTGCTCGCGCAATGGCGCCACCTTGCGGGGCGGTACTCCGTTTGCATGGCGGACTTATTTGCGCACTTCCCCATGCCCAAGGACCACGTACTTCAACGAGGTCAGCCCCTCCAGCCCGACAGGCCCGCGCGCATGCAGCTTGTCGTTCGAGATGCCGATCTCGGCCCCGAGGCCGTATTCGAAGCCGTCGGCGAAGCGGGTCGACGCGTTGACCATCACCGACGCCGAATCGACCTCACGCAGGAAGCGCATCGCCGCGTCGTGGTTCTCGGTGACGATCGCGTCGGTGTGCTGCGACGAATACGTGTTGATGTGGTCGATCGCCTCGTCCA
>JBQCGO010000194.1:0-4864 GCA_051955575.1 Burkholderiaceae bacterium | reverse complement strand
TTGGTGTCCTTGCCGAGCAGGAAGGCGGTTTCCGGATTGACGCCCTCCGACGTCAGGAAATCGTTGGCGCTGCGCGCGAGACGCTGGGTCAGCATCACCAACTGGCCGGCGGCGGAGATTTCGCGCGTCGTCGCGCCGCTCTGCGTCTTCAGCGTCGCGATCTGCTCGGTCAGTTCGAGCAGCGTCGGCGACACTTCGTTGAGCTTTTGCAGCGTGGCGCCGAAGCCGGTGAGTTCCTTCTGCAGTTTCAGCAGGGTCGCCGCTGCCTTGTCCGAGTTCGCCCAGACTTTCTCGGCATCGTCGAGACGGGTCTTCATGCCGGCGTCCGGAGCGCTGATGTCGCGACCCTGGTAGACGCCGCCGCGCAGCAGCACGGTCAGATCCTGGTTCAGCAGCCGGCGGCTTTCGTCGAGCTGCTTGAAGGCTTCGACGTTGCCCTGGATCGCGTTCGGCGCCGCCTTGCCGATGCGCTGCGAGTGCATCAGCGCGTCGCCGGCGATCTGCGTCTGGGTGGCCACCAGGATGGATTCGCGCGAGTTGATCGCCACGAACAAAGCCAGCAGCAGCAGCGAGCCGCCCAGCATCGCCAGCAGGATGCGGACCTGCTGTTCGAGCGGCAAGCGGCCGATCAGCGGCAAGCGGATGTCGCCGCTCTTTTCCAGCACGTCGCCGATGAAGGTCGCGTTCGGATTGATGGTCTTGCGGCGCGCGCCGGCGGCCGGCGCGTTGCCCGCCTCGCCTTCAAACGCGGCGAACGGCTGTATCGTGTCGCCGCCCAGTGCGGAATTCCGGGTCAGGGTATCGCCTGCCGCCTCGACTGCGGGCTGCGCGACTCGGGAAAACAGCGGTAGCTTGAACGCCATTGCGAATCTCCTCATTCCGAATGCATTGCGGCCGGCCCTGTGCCGGCACGGTGTCTTACAGGCCGATCTGCAGGAATCGCTGGTCCTGCATCACTTTCGACAGATCGAGTTCCGCCCAGCGGTTGCCGTCGCGGTCGAGAAAGGCTCTCGGCGACCATTCCGGGGCGGCATCCGCATGGTCTGCGGGCTGCATGTCCTGGATGCCGCGCAGGCCGAGCACGCGGGAAACCAGCAGGCCGCCGTTGAACGCCAGCGCGGGCGAGAACGCGACGATGCGGCTGTCCTTGTCGACCGCCAGCGGCGCCTCGCCCTGGAAGCGCGCGAAATCGACCACGCCGACCAGGTTGCCGCGAATACTGGTCAGGCCGAGATACCAGGGGTGGGTCAGCGGGACCGGGGTGATGGTCCCGGCCGAGACGATTTCGCCGGCCTGGCGCAGATCGAGCAGCCAGCGGGTCTGGCCGATCAGCACGCCGAGCAGGCTGGTGCCCGGAGCGCCGCCGGTGCGCACCGCCTGCATGCGCTCGAGAAGCTGCGTCTGGAATTCGCGCAGGCGCGAACGGCGCGTCAGCGTATTCGGCCGCGTCGCGCCCTGATCGATAACGTCCCGGTTAGCCTGGCTCATAGGCGGCTCATCCGAGGGCGGCGATCTTCGACAGCAGCTCCTTCGGATCGATCGGCTTGACGATGTAGTCGCGCGCGCCCTGCCGCAAGCCCCAGATCCGGTCGGTTTCCTGTCCCTTGCTGGTGCAGATGATGATCGGCACGTCCTGCGTTTCCGGGTCGCGGGTGATCGCCCGCGTGACCTGGAAGCCGTTCTGGCCCGGCATCACGATGTCCATCAGGACCAGTTGCGGCTTGTCGGCCTTGATCTTGCTCATCGCCTCTTCGCCGTTCTCGGCGGTCGACACCGAGAAGCCGTTCTTGACCAGCACGTCGGTCAGGAAATAGCGTTCGGTCGGGGAATCGTCTACGACGAGAATTTTCTGTATCGGCATGGAGTTTCGCCTTGATGATGGAAAACGGACCGGCTATCGGACGAGCGCACGCGCCGTGTGTTCGCGCACGGCCTTCAGCAGGCTGTCCTTGGTGAAGGGCTTGGTGAGGTATTCGTCGGAGCCGACCATCGCGCCGCGCGCGCGGTCGAACAGGCCGTCCTTCGACGACAGCATGACCACCGGCGTGGCGGAAAAGCGTGCGCTCTTCTTGATCAGCGCGCAGGTCTGGTAGCCGTCGAGGCGGGGCATCAGGATGTCGCAGAAGATCAGCGCGGGACGGTGATCGTTGACCTTGGCCAGTGCGTCGAAGCCGTCTTCGGCGAGCACCACCTGATAGCCGGCCTGTCCCAGAAAGATTTCCGCGGAGCGGCGGATCGTGCTGCTGTCATCGATCACCATGACCGTCAGGGCGGCGCTCTCTTTCTGCATTGTCATCACGTCACCTCGTTGCACGAAGAACCAATATACGGTGCAACAGTGCCGGAAGGCAAGATACAGTGCGGCAACGTCACTCCCGATCCGGGACGGATCGTCGTTTTTCCGCAATTCATCGCGCGATGCCGATTCCCCACACGGCATCGCGTCGCCGGAATTTCCCCGTCAGAGCGCGACCATCTCGAAGTCTTCCTTGCGCGCGCCGCATTCCGGGCAGGTCCAGTTGATCGGCACCTGCTCCCATCGCGTGCCGGGAGCGATGCCCTCGTCCGGCAGGCCGGCGGCCTCGTCGTATACCCATCCGCAGATGAGGCACATCCAGGTGCGGAATTCGCCCGCGCTTTCGTTTTTCATGTCGCTGCTGCTCACGGCTGGTCACCCTCGATCAAGTAAAATGCAAAGCCGTCTATCTTAATGCAGCGGCTGTGCAAAATAAAACGTCACCTCTCATCCTGACCTTCGGCGCGGCCGATCCGACCGGCGCGATCGGCATTCAGGCCGACATCGCATCGTTCGCGGCGATGGGCTGCCTCGGGGTCTCGGCGGTGACCGCGATCCTGGTCGGCGACACCGCGCGCATCGAGGATGCACAGCCGGTCGATCCGGAATGGGTAGCCGACCAGGCGCGCCTGGTGCTGGAAGACATGTCGGTGGCCGCGTTCAAGATCGGCGTGCCGGGCAGCGTCGAGAACGTCGCCGCGATCGCCGAGATCGTGTCCGACTATCCCGACGTGCCGCTGGTGCTCGACCCGTTCGGCGTGCCTGTCCGCGAAAGCCTGGACCAATCGAGTGACGACATGACGGCCGCGGTACGCGAACTGCTGGTGCCGCAGACGACGCTGCTGGTGCTGTCGGCCGGCGAACTGGCGCAACTGGCCGAAACCTGGCGCGAACCGGCCAACGCCGACATGACCGGCGCCGACGTCGCACACCTGATCGAGGCCGGCTGCGAATACGTGCTCGTCACCGGCATGCCCTGCGGCGTGCAGGAAGTCGCGACCGCGCTGTTCGACGACTCCGGCATCGTGCGGCAGGACGTCTGGCCGCGCGTCGCCGGCTCCTTCGCCGGCGCCGGCGCGACACTGTCGGGCGCGGCCGCCGCCATGCTCGCCAACGGCCTCGACGTGCCGGAGGCGGTGTCGGAAGCACAGGAATTCACGCTGGCCGCGCTGGCGAATGCGCAGCGTCCCGGCATGGGGCGCCTGCTGCCGGACCGCTTCTTCTGGGCGCGCGAGGACGCGGCCGACGACGAATAATCTCTCCCGTTTTTCCTTCCCCCGATACCGCATGACTTCCCGCAACGACTTCCTGTTTTCCCGCGCCCAGGCGACCACGCCCGGCGGCGTCAACTCTCCCGTGCGCGCGTTCCGCTCGGTCGGCGGCACGCCGCGCTTCGTGGCCCGTGCGCAAGGCCCGTATTTCTGGGATGCCGACGACCGCCGCTACGTCGACTACATCGGCTCCTGGGGCCCGGCCATCGTCGGCCATGCGCATCCGGACGTGGTGGCCGCGGTGCAGGCCGCGGCCGCGCGCGGCCTCTCGTTCGGCGCGCCGACCGAGGCCGAGATCGAGATGGCCGAAACCATCTGCCGGCTGGTGCCGTCGATCGAGCAGGTGCGCCTGGTTTCCAGCGGCACCGAGGCGACCATGAGCGCGCTGCGGCTGGCGCGCGGCGCGACCGGCCGCGACCGCATCGTCAAGTTCGAGGGCTGCTATCACGGCCACGGCGATTCGCTGCTGGTCAAGGCCGGCAGCGGCCTGCTCACCTTCGGCAATCCGACCTCGGCCGGCGTGCCGGAAGATTTCGTGCGCCACACCACGGTGCTCGACTACAACGATTGCGAGCAGGTCGAGCGGCTGTTCGCGGCCAAGGGTGACGAGATCGCCTGCGTGATCGCCGAGCCGGTCGCCGGCAACATGAACCTGGTGCGCGGCACGCCCGAATTCCTGCAGACGCTGCGCCGGCTGTGCACGAAACACGGCGCGGTGCTGATCTTCGACGAAGTGATGTCGGGTTTCCGCGTCGCGCTCGGCGGCGCGCAGGCGCTCTACGGCATCGTTCCCGACATGACCGCGCTCGGCAAGGTGATCGGCGGCGGCCTGCCGGTGGCGGCGTTCGGCGGCCGCGCCGACCTGATGAAGCATCTCGCGCCGCTCGGCCCGGTCTACCAGGCCGGCACGCTATCGGGCAACCCGGTCGCGGTCGCGGCCGGCATGGCGACGCTGGCACTGGTGCAGGCGCCCGGCTTCTACGAGCGCCTTGCGGCGCAGACGGCCAGGCTCGCGCAGGGCCTGGCCGGCGCCGCCCGCGATGCCGGCATCCGGTTCTGCGCCGATGCGGTCGGCGGCATGTTCGGCCTGTACTTCACCGACGCGGTGCCGGCGAGCTATGCCGAGGTGATGGCCTGCGACAAGACGCGCTTCAACGCGTTCTTCCACGCGATGCTCGACGCCGGCGTCTATCTCGCGCCGTCCGTGTTCGAGGCCGGTTTCGTCTCGGCCGCGCACGACGACGCGGCGATCGACGCGACCGTTGCTGCCGCGCGCGGAGCGTTCGCCGGACTGGCG
>JBQCGO010000193.1:0-12743 GCA_051955575.1 Burkholderiaceae bacterium | reverse complement strand
TGCCTGTCCGGCTCTTCCGCCATCCCGATGTTCATGCCCTTCGACTCGGCCAGCGGCATCAGGTCTTCCAGCACGCGCCGGTAGACGCGATGCACCGACACCGCTTCGCTCGTCTCCGAATCCTCCGATCCCGGCGGCGTCTCGGCGGACCGGGACTGGACCCGGGCGAGGGTCAGCATCTGGTCGAGCAGCGAACGGCCGCGCTCGATGCCCTGGCGCAGCGCGGCGAACCGGGTCCGGGCGGCGTCCGACATCTCCGCATCGGCCAGGCGTTCGGCCTGCAGCGACAGCGCCGTCAGCGGCGAGCGCAGTTCGTGCGCGGCGTCGGCGACGAAGCGGCGCTGCGCCGCCATCGACTGGGCGACGCGCACCAGCAGGCGGTTGATGGCGGCCACGAACGGCTCGACTTCCGACGGCAGCGCCGCCGCATCGAGCGGATGCAGCTCGCCCTCGCCGCGACTGTCCACCTCGGCCGACAGCGCGGCGATCGGCCGGAACATCGTGCGCACCAGTCCCGCGGTGATCCCCAGCAGGATCGGCACCAGGATCAGGAACGGCATGAGCGTGCGCAACGCGCTGTCGCGCGCGATCTCGTTGCGGACCTCGGTCTGCTGGGCGAGCGCGATCCGCTCGCCCGAATCCAGCGTCTTGACCAGGACCCGGAACGATTCGCGGCCGGCATTGACGGTCTGGAGGCCGTCGGCCAGCGTGGCCGGCACGGCGAACCCGTCGCCCCCGTTCCCGGCGCCGTCGGCGTCGCGCGCCAGGCGCTGCACGAATACGCGCGAATCGCCGTCGCGGTCGGCGAGCAGCGCGGCCTGGAATCGCGCCGGCACGCCCGCCGCGTCGACGTCGAACAGGACCGCCATCTGGCGCAGCACGTCGTCCTGCAGTTCCTGCGCCTCCTGGAACGCGGCCAGGAAGGAGAATGCGCCCGCGACCAGGGCGACGCCGAGAATGGCAAGCGACAGCCACATCGACAGCCTCGATTGCAGGGAATTCCTCAACGGCCTTTGGACACCATCCATCCCGCTCCCCTGACGTTCTTGATGACGTCGCTGCCGAGCTTTCTGCGCAGCGCGTGAATCAGGAATTCCACCGCGTTGCTTTCCACTTCTTCGCCCCAGCCGTAGATCCGTTCCTCGAGCTCGCTGCGCGACAGGATCGCGCCCGGGCGCGCCATCAGCGCGCGCAGCAGCGCGAATTCCCGCCGCGACAGCCGCACCGCTGGACGGTCGCCGACGCACGCCTCGCGGCTGGCCGGATCGAGCGAGACCACGCCGTTGCTCAGCAACGGGTCCGCGGCGCCGGCCTGGCGGCGCAGCACGGCGCGCATGCGTGCCAGCAGCTCGGCCATGTCGAACGGTTTCAGTACGTAGTCGTCCGCGCCGCGGTCGAGGCCGGTGACGCGATCCGGCAAGCCGTCGCGCGCGGTCACGATCAGGAGCGGCACGCGGGCGTCGCGCGCGCGAATGGCGTCGAGCACGTCCGCGCCGTCCCGGCCCGGCAGGCCGAGATCGAGCAGCACGAGGTCGTAGCGCTGCGCGCCAAACGTGGTCAGGGCGGCCTGGCCGTCGCGCACCCAGTCGGCCGCGTAGGACGCGTCCCGCAGCGCGTCGCGGACCGCTTCGCCGATCATCGGGTCATCCTCGACCAGCAATATCCGCATCGGAATCCTTTCGGTCATGCCCGCGGCGCGACAAAGCCGTCCGGGAAACCGTGGAACCGTACCACGTGCGGCCGGTTCAGCGCGGGTCCGGCCGGACCGGCTGCCGCTGTTCCGGCCGCTGCGGCAACAGTGCCACGCAGGCCAGGATGAACACCGCCAGCGTCGCCGACGCGGCGTAGCGGCTCAGCGCGAGGCCGCCGTGGCTGTGCGGCTTGTCGAGGAAATCGCCGACCGTCGCGCCGAGCGGGCGCGTCAGGATGAACGCGGTCCAGAACAGCGCGGTGCGCGAGATCGACGTCCACCAGTACGCCGCGGCGACGATCGCCAGGCCGGCGGCGAACACCAGCGCGCCGCCCTCGTAGCCGAGCCCGGTGTCGTCCGCCATCCAGTCGCCCAGCGCGGTACCCAGCGTCTGCGAAAACATGATGGTCAGCCAGTAGAACATCTCGCCGCGGGACGAATCGATGTCTTGCACCGCGACCGAGCCTTCCGTCCAGCGCCAGCACGCGAGCGACGCGACCAGCAGGGCGAACAGCAGCGCGCTGCCGCCGGCGTAGCCGATGCCCAGCGAGCGGTCGGCAAAGTCGGCCAGCGTGGTGCCGGCGGTGGTGGTGGCGACGATCACCGCCCAGTACAGGTACGGGTGGAAGCGCTTGGCGGCGATCTGCGCGCCGACCGCGACCAGGAAGATCGTGAAGAAGATCAGGGTGCCGACCAGGTAGCCGAGATGCATCGACATGGTCACCGCGTCGCCGCTGGTTTCGCCTAGCGTGGTGGCGGCGATCTTGATGATCCAGAAGGTCAGCGTGACCGCCGGGACCTTGCTCGCCCTGTGGTTTGCGGCGTCGTTCATGAAGGATTCCTTTCAGTCGTTGGCCGATGCGGCCGGGAGTTCACTTTCGTACCCATCCGCGCCGGATCGGACCGGCGAACAGGCGCGAGTGCAGGCGTGTCGCCGTCCGGTACAACGCGCCGGTCAGCGGAGCGCCGCCGCGCCATGCCGCCTGCGCGCTCAGCGCGGCCACCAGCGCGGCGCCGGCCATGTCGAGCGGATAGTGGACGCCGAGGTAGATGCGCGCCCAGGCCATCGGTAGGCCCAGCAGGCTCAGCGCGATCCCGGCCGGGCGCGTCTGCCGGCGCAGCGCCAGGCTGAAGCCGACCGCCCACAGCAGGGTCAGGTGATCGCTCGGGAACGAGGAATCGGCCGCGTGGGCGAGGTAGGCATGCCCGAGGTGGATCGCGAACGGGCGCGGATGCCGCCAGGCCAGCGCGATCAACTGGTTCATCAGCAGGGCGGCCATGCCGGCGAGTGCCGCCTCGATCGCCGCGAACCGGGTCTCGTCGTTCCCGCGCAGCCAGCCGAACGCGAGCGTGGCGGGGACCAGCCAGATCGCGTATTCGGCGAACGCCAGGGCGACGGCGAGCGCCAGCGGCCCGGCATGGGCGGGAGCGTTGATGACGAGAAACAGCGAACGGTTGAAGGTTTCCATCGGAAATCGGGAATCAAGAATCGGGTTCGGCGACCGGACGCGGCGCCCGGCCAGGGGAAGGCCGCGCGCATCGCGAACGGCAGGATGGCGGTCAGCCTACGCAGTCAGACTTAGCCGAGCCTGAGCGAATGCCGTTGCCGGCTTGATCCGCCCCAAGCTTCGACACCGGCGGCCGGCCGCCTCGGCGGTCAGCGCGCCGCCTCCGCCCGCGCCATGGCAGGCGCCGGCACGCACGCATGCGCGACCACCGCCAGCAGCGCCAGGCACCAGACGATCAGCGCGCCCGAAGGCAGGTCGTACAGCGTCGACAGCGCGAGGCCGATCGCATAGCCGGCCGCGCCGATCGCGTAGGCCAGCGGCAGCCGGCGGCGCGGCGCGTGGTTGCGCACGCCGAGGCTGGGCACGATCAGGCTGGCGAACACGAGATACACGCCGACCAGCTGCACCGACGCGGTGACCGCCAGCGCGAACACGAGATAGAAGCCGAGCCGGCCGAGCCGCGGCCCGGCGCGCAGCAGCGCGAGGATGACCACGCTGCCGATCGCCGGCACCGCGAGCTGCTCGTAGCGCACCCACAGTATCTGCCCGGCGAGCAGGTCGCGCAGGTGCTCGCCGCCGTGCGGGTTGTGCGCCAGCAGCAGCAGGCCGCCGGTCGCGGCGAGCACGAACAGCACGCCGATCTGCGCTTCCTGCACCTCGGGCCAGCGGCGCTCGGTCCAGGTCAGCAGCAGGGCGCCGAGCAGCGCCGCGACGCCGGCGGCAAGCTGCACCGTCCAGCCCTGCGGATCGAGCCCGGCCATGCCGGCGACGATCACGCCGAGCGCGGCGATCTGCGCGATCGCCAGGTCGATGAACACGATGCCGCGCCCGAGCACCTGCGCGCCGAGCGGCACGTGGGTGGCCAGCACCAGCAGGCCCGCGACGAACGCGGGCGCGACGATGCCGAGGTCGATGCCCGCCAATGTCATGCCCGTCATTTCAGCCCCGCCAGCAGACGTTGCACGGTGTCGTCGAACAGGCTGAACAAGTCTTTCGCCTGGTCGTCGCCGCCGACGGTGAACGGCAGCACCACCGCCGGGATGTGCGCGTGCGACGACAGCCACTCGGACGCGCGTCCGTCCTGGTAGGCGGCGCGCAGCACCATCTTCGCCGGCTGCTGCTGCAGCTGGTTCAGCAGTTCCGACAGGTGCGCCGCGCTGGGCTCGACGCCGGGCTTCGGCTCCAGCGTGCCGACCTGGTGCATGCCGAGCCAGTGCAGCAGGTACTCCATGTTCTTGTGGTGCTCGACCACCGCGACGCCCTTCAGCGGCGCGGCGTCGCGCTCCCATTTCGCGATCGCGGCCGACCAGCGCGCGGCGAAGTCCTTGTACCGCGCCGCGTAGGTCGCCGCGTTGGCCGGGTCGATCGCGGCCAGCCGCTTCGCGAGCGCGTCGGCGACGGTCGCGATGTTGCGCGGGTCGAGCTGGATGTGCGGATTGCCGGCCGCGTGCACGTCGCCTTCGCTGCGGTCCAGCCGCGTCGGCACTTCGAGGCGCGGCACCAGCATGCCGGCTTCGAGATAGCCGGGCTGACCGGGCGCGATCTTGGCGTTGCCCGACTGCCGCACCAGGATCGGCAGCCAGCCGGACTCGAGTTCGAGCCCGGTGCAGACCAAGAGATCCGCGTTGCGGGTGCGCGCGATCAGGCTTGGCCTTGCTTCGACGTGATGCGGGTCCTGCAATGCATTGGTGGCGCTGGAGGCGGACACCTTGTCGCCGCCGAGTTCGGTCGCGAGCGACGCCCATTCGGGTTCGCAGGCGAGCACGTGGACGGTGGCGAACGACGGCGCGGCGGCCAGCGCGAAGACCGCGCCGGCGAGAAGGGAAAAGAATTTTTTCATGGCAACTCCTTAGAACGTGTGGGCGCCGTGGGCGCCGAGGCTCATGATGTATTGCAGGTAGACCTGGTTGTCGACGATGCCCGGACGCGAGCGGTCGCGCGCGAGCTGCAGCCGGAAGCGGCTGAATTCCGACGGCGTGTAGTCCACCATCCAGGTCACGCGCGACGGGTCGTACGGCGCGAGCAAACCGAAGTTGGTCGGATCGAGACCGGCCCCGAACGACGGCGAGCCGGCGTCGAGCCGGTCATAGCGCAGGCCGGTGCGCCACAGCGGCCGGAACTGGTAGACGCCCTGCAGATACCAGCCGGACTGGATGCCGGCGTAGTTTCCGGAAGATGTTTCCGAGGCCAGCGTGCCGCGCTCGCGGCGGCGGAAGAATTCGCCCTGCAACTTGAAGTTGGTGTCGAGCGGATTGCCGTTCGGCGCCCACTTGTAGATCGCGTCGGCGATCCAGACATCGCTCTTGCCGGTGAACGCGTCCGCGACCGGGTTGCCGGCGGCGTCGGCATCGTCCCACCCTCGCCCGGCCGATCCTGTATGCAGCCACGACAACCCGGCGCGCCAGCTCGCGCTGTCGCCGATGTCGTCGCCGAGATGCGCGTAAAGCGCGGTCGAGCCGAAGCCGTTGCGATCGCGGTCGTTGCCGGGGAACGCGCGGCCGCTGCCGGCTTCGGCGCCGAATTCGAGGAAACGGTCGGTCGGCGCCAGCCATTTCAACTGCAGTCCTTCGGCCTTGTACTGACCGCCGAGAAACGCCTCGTAGGCCAGCGGCGCGTCGGTGAAGTCCCAGGCGTGCGCGTGCTGGCTGTTCAGGTAGCCGATCGACGACAGGAAGCGGCCGCCCTTGAGCGTGAAGCCGTTCGACAGCCCGAGCGTCTGGAAGAAGGCTTCCTCGACGCTGACCTGGTTGTCGCCGTCGATCGAAAAGGTGAGCTGGCCGGCGAACTGGGGATCGACGTTGGCGCCGAGCGTCAGCTCGGATTCGCCGAGGTTGAAGCTGCGCCGGCCCGGCCCGACCGCGTCGCCGCCGGGCATGAAGCCCTGCAGCCGCCAGCGCGCCGGGTCTTGCGACAGGTTCGCGTAGGTGCCGCCGAGGATCAGCGCGATGGCGGGATTGAAGGCGTTGGGGGAGGTCGCTGGGGCCGCCGGCGGCGGGGCGGCCGCGACGACCGGCGCCGGCGAAACGGGAGCGGCGGTTGCCGATGCCGGCACTGCGGTCTGCGCAGTTTGCGCGGTTCCGGCCGGCTGGCTGCGCGCCGCTTCGGCAGCGTCGAGCCGTTGTTCCAGCGCATGGATGCGCGCTTCGTATTGGGCCTGCATCGCCCGGATCTGTTCGCGCAGTTGCGCCAGCGCCGGGTCCTCGGCCGCGCGCGCGGCGGGCGGCAAACCAAAGGCAGCCGCCAGCGCGGCCGCCATCAAGGTGTTCTTCATTGCGGAGTCCTTCTCGAAATGGATGACGCGGCCGTGCCGGAGAGCAGCAGGACCGATTCGATGGAGAAAGGAAGGCGGCGGACGCGAAGACGTCCGGCCGCGGCTACCGCGGCGGGGCGCGCGACCAGAAGGCGCGCAGGAGGCGCGCGCCGGCAGGGGTCGAGACGAGAAGGAGGATGGCCGCATCGACGGCGCGGTCGACCGGCAGGCACGGCGCCGACGGCGGCAGCGCGGCGCCGATCTGTGCGAACGACAGGCACTGCTCGCAAACATGTCCGGCCGGCGCTTTCTTGACCGGGGCGGCGCCGATGTCGTTGCCGCTGTCGTTGCCGTTGTTGGTGCCGACGCTGACGTCGCCGGCCTGGCGATCGCCCAGATGGGACAGCGCGTGCACGAATCCCGCCTGCTGCGCAAACAGCAGCAGCAGCGCCAGCCGCAACGGCAGGACGGGACGGGGCACGCGCCCGGGACCGAGCCGGGTGGGACGCGAGTCGACCGATTCTAACCTAGTCCGCCGGCCCGTCGGCGCGGTCGCATCCGGCGCCGTCCACGGAACCCGGGCGGCGTTTTCCTGCCTTACCGGCAGGGCGCGCGGCCGCCGGTTCGGCGCTGCCTGACGCTTTCCTGTCTGAGGCTTTCTCCAGCGCCCCGATTCCGCGATTCTTCTTGTTTCCCCCGTTGCGCGCCGCATGCGCATTCCATTGGAAAGGCTTTCGATGACGCTACTGACGATACTCGCCGCCTTGGGACTGGTCGCGATCCACCTGTTCGGCGGCAAGCTCAGGTTTCTCGACGGCACCCCGCGCAGCATCTGGCTGTCGGCGGCGGGCGGCATCTCGGTGGCTTACGTGTTCATCCACCTGCTGCCGGAACTGGCGGAAGGGCAGGAAGTGATCAAGAAATCGATCGGCGAGGCGTTCAAGGCGCTGGACCAGCACGCCTACCTGATCGCGCTGGCCGGGCTGATCATCTTCTACGGCCTGGAGCGGGCCGCGAAAAGCTCGCACACCCGCCGCGACGGCGCGCCGGAAACCGACGCCGACGACCGCAAGGTGTTCTGGCTGCACGCGGCCTCGTTCGCGATCTACAACATGCTGATCGGCTACCTGCTGGTGAACAACTTCAGCACGGTCAAGCCGCTGGTGTTTTTCTTCATCGCGATGGCGCTGCACTTCCTGGTCACCGACTACGGTCTGCGCGAGGACTTCAAGGCGCTTTACACCTCGGTCGGACGCTGGGTGCTGGCGGCGTCGGTGCTGGTCGGCTGCGCGATCGGCCTGCTGTTCGAGGTGCCCGACGTGGCCACCAGCGCGCTGGTCGCGCTGCTGGCCGGGGGCGTGATCCTGAACGTGCTGAAGGAAGAACTGCCGGCCGAGCGGCACAGCCGCTTCGCGCCGTTCCTGGTCGGCGCGGCGGTCTACGCCGGCCTGCTGCTGGCGTTCTGAGAGTTTGCTTGCCAACCGATTGGAAACTGCGGCGCGGACCTGGCTCGAACCGCGTGCTACGGTTTTCCAACAAACGCTAAGCGTCTCCGGCGATGGACGAGGCGGCCGCCGGCGTCCAGCCGAACAGCGTGGCGCTGCGCAGCAGTTCCGGCACCCGGCCCGGGTCGACCGGCTTCGACACCAGGTAGCCCTGCACTTCGTCGCACGCCATGGTCTGCAGCACGCGCAACTGCTCGATGGTTTCGACGCCTTCGGCGACCACCCGCATTTCCAGCACGCGTGCCATCGCCAGGATGGTCATGAAGAAGGCGCGGTGCTGCTCGCCGTCGGTCAGCATGCGGGTGAACGAGCGGTCGATCTTGAGCACGTCGACGTCGAGCTGCTGCAGTTGCGACAGCGACGAATAGCCGGTGCCGAAGTCGTCCACCGACAGCCGGATGCCCATCGCCTTCAGCGCGGCGAGCTCCTCGGGGACCCGCGCGCGGTCGGCCATCATGCACGATTCGGTGATCTCGAGTTCCAGCAGCGACGGCGCGATGCCGTGCGCGACGAGGCTGTTGCGCACCGCCGCCTCCAGACCGTTCGACTGGAACTGCCGGGCCGAGACGTTGACCGACACCGGCCGCGCCGGCAGGCCCTGCGCAATCCAGTCGGCAAGCTGCCGGCAAGCCTTGTCGAGCACCTGTGCGCCGATTTCGACGATCAGGCCGGATTCCTCGGCCAGCGGAATGAATTCGGCCGGCGGCACCATGCCGCGCTCCGGATGCTGCCAGCGCACCAGCGCCTCGAAGCTGCGCAGTTCGCCGGTGCGGGTATCGACGCGCGGCTGGTAATGCACGACGAACTGGTCCAGGGCGATCGCGCGCCGCAACGCCTGCAGCGTCGTGATCTTGCGCACGATCGCCTCGGAAAAATCCGGTTCGTAGAACTGGTAGCGCCCCTTGCCGTTGGCCTTGGCGGCATACATGGCGATGTCGGCGTGCTGCATCAGCGTGTCGAGGTCGGCGCCGTGGTCCGGATAGAGACTGATGCCGATGGACGCCCGGACCGACTGGAAGCCGTATTCGCCCAATGCGTAGGGCGCCGCCAGTTCCTTGTCGAGCCGCTCGACGATGCGCGCGGCCTGGGCAGCGTCGACGACGTCTTCCAGGATCAGGGTGAACTCGTCGCCGCCGAGGCGCACCACGTGGTCTTCCGGCCGCAGCAGCCCCTTGATGCGCTGGGCGACCGCGCGCAGCAGCGCGTCGCCGGCGGCGTGGCCTTCGGTGTTGTTGATGTCGCGGAAATCGTCGAGGTCGACGAACAGCAGGGCCACCTTGCGACCGGCGGCGTCCGCCCGCTCCAGGCAGCGCGGCAGGCCGGCGGCGAGCCAGTGGCGGTTCGGCAGCCCGGTCAGCGCGTCGGTGTTGGCCAGTTCGGCCAGCGCGATCGCATGCTGCCTGGCTTCCGAGATGTCGCGCAGCGTGACCGCGAACGCGTTCTCGTCGGTCGCCGCCAGGCGGCGCTGCATCCAGCGCGCGTGCGCCGGGTTGCGCGGCGTGGTGAGGAATTCGTCCTCGTAAAAACCTTTTTCCTGAAGCCGCCGGTAGAGCTTGAGCATGCCGTCCGGCTCGTTCCGGAACAGCCGCGACACCGGACTGCCGATCGCCTCCCGCATCGGCAAACGCAGGAACTCCGCGCCGCGCTCGTTGCAATCCTCGATGATGAAATCGCGGAGCTTGCCGTCGCCGTCGCAGTCCTTGCGCACCATGAAGAAGGCTTCGCGCGCGTTGTCGGTCGCGAGCCGGTAGGTGCGGCGGATCAGCCGCGCCTGGTGCCGCCTCAGCGCGAGCCGCGTCGAGAAGACGATGCCCGTCGCGCCGGCGAGCAGCGCGAACAGGGTCGCCGCCAGCGCCAGTCCGATGTATTCGAGCCGCCGCGCCGCGAGTCCGGCATAGATGCCTTTCTCGGTCATCAGGGACACCGAGATCAGCGGATAGCCGGCCACGTCATGCCAGGCGACCACCCGCGGCAGGCCGTCGATGAAATAGTCGCCCGGCACCACCTTGATGCCGCGCGGCCCGGGGAAGTCGATCGGCCGCTTGACAATGGTGCGATGGCTGCGCACGTTCTCGCCCATCACCGACGCGATCAGGCCTCCCTGGCGGTCGAGCACCGCGACCACGTCGTCCTGCGTGTGCAGCGGCTCGTCGTAGAACGAGGCCAGGTAATCCGGCGACACCGACACGAACACCACGCCGCTGAACGCGCCGGCGTCCGCCTGCAGGCTGCGTGTGAACACCACCAGCGGCTTCTTGATGAAGCGTCCGCTCTCGATGCGCTTGATCTGGAAGCCGCTCAGCAGCCCCATCCGGTACTGCATGAATTGCGGCGAATCGCTCAGCGTGATCGAGCGCTTGGCGGCTGCCGGCAAGGTGCTGACCACCTGGCCGTTGGCGTCGGCGAAGCCGAACACCAGTTCGTTCTCGTTCTGATAAAGGTTTTCCACGGCGCGGCGTTCGAGCTGCAACGCGCCGCCCGATTCGCGCCATTCGAAGGCCAGGCTGCGGGTGTGCTCGTCGAGGTGACCGACCGCCTGCGACACCTGCTTCGCGTAGGAATCGGCCAGGGCCGCGGCATCCTGGAAGCCGCCGCGCCGCAGCGCGTCGCGTTCGGCGGTGATCTTGGCGAACGCCGCCGTCCAGACGACGACGATCAGGGCCAGGCAGAACAGCGGGCATCCGATCAGGAAAGGCAGGCTGCCGCGCAACCAGGCATAGCGCTTTTTCAGGGAATTGACGCGTCGGTCAATTCGGCGGGATAAGCCCATGGAAGTCTTTCGGTACGGATTCGGGCTTGACAAACGCAGAGACGTTGGACGGACTCTATGCCCGCGCTAAATAGTGCACAATGGAAATATTTTCACCTCGCCCGGCCCTGCCGGGCGCCCCGTGCGGGGCCGCTCATCCAGTGGCACCGGACAACCGAATTTGGCGCGGATGCCGCCGCGCCAGCCGCTCCCTCAATGCCGCTCAGTGCCGCTCGGTGACCGCTCAGTAAACGCTCGGTGCCCCCTCAGCAGCTCCCCGGTACCTCTTGAGCGGCCCCGCAACCGCTGTCCCGGCCGTTCGCCGGTCACCAGGACGACCAGTTGTCGTCGTCCCGCCGCTGCCCGTCCCATCCCTGCTGCGCCCTGCCTTGACGCTGCCGCCAGCGTTCCTCCTGCTCGCGCCGTTCGCGCCAGCGCCGCTCTTCCCATTCCCGCTGCCGGAAGGCCGGCTGCGGCGGCTGGTAGTACGGGTTGTCGTAGTAGATCGACGGCGGCACCCGGTTGGCCGGCAGCGGCGGCTCGACCACCGGCGGCCGCGCGCCGAAGGTGATGTCCGGGAGCGGGTTGCGGTTGACGAAGGGCTGGGGTTGCGGCTGCCCCGGCTGCAGCGGCTGCGGCGAAAACGGATCGGGATGGCCGAGGCGGGCGGCCAGCGCGGCGGACGACAGCGCCAGCGCCGCGCACAGGACCGCCAGGCGCGGCGCGGATCGGGAAAGGACGTTGCCCATGATGCGGTTCCTCCATCGCGGTTTTCCATTGGACAAGAACGGCGCCGGAACGTTGCTCGCGAAGCGGGAACTACGTCGGCAGGGCCGTGACTAATTTTGCACCTGTGCCGGCGTCGCCGTGCGCGCCCCGGCTTCCGATCACGCATGCCGCCGTAGCGGCCGAAGCGATGGAGACACGATGCAATCCTTCCTGACCAGTCCGTCCGGCACGTTCGGACAATCCCCTCCCCAGACGCACGGCGTGAGCATGCGCTCACGTAACGGCGGCAGCGACGGCGGCGCGTCCCTGGCCAAGGCGCTCGGCTGGTTCAGCATCGGCCTGGGCGTCGCGCAACTGCTGGCGCCGCGCACGGTGTCGCGGCTGGCCGGCGTCGAAGAACATCCGGCATTGATGCGCTCGCTCGGCATGCGCGAGCTGGCGGTCGGGGTCGGCGCGCTGGCCGACGGCCGGCCGGGACCCTGGATGTGGGCGCGCGTGGCCGGCGACGCGATGGATCTCGCGATGCTCGGCAACGCCGCCCGTTCGCCGGCCGCGCAGCGCAGCCGGCTGACCTTCGCCACCGCGGCGGTGGCCGGCATCATGGCGCTCGATGTGGTCTCCGGCATCCGGCAGAGTCAACGCGCCGGCGCCGACACGGGCGCCGCATCGGACGGTTCGGTCGACGTCGAGAAATGCATCACGGTCAACCTGTCCGCCGACGAGTGCTACCAGTACTGGCGCGACTTCGCGAACTTCCCGCGCTTCATGAAGCATCTCGAACTGGTGACGCCGATGGGCGACGGCAAGTCGCACTGGAAGGCGACCGCGCCGGCCGGCACCAGCGTCGAATGGGATGCGGAAATCACCGCCGACGAACCCGGGCAGCGGCTCGCCTGGCGCTCGGTCGGCGACGCCGACGTCGACAATGCCGGCGAGGTCCGCTTCGAGCGCGCGCCGGGCAACCGCGGCACCATCGTGCGCGTGCGGCTGCAGTACCGGCCGCCGGGCGGCATGGCCGGCGCGATGGTCGCGAAACTGTTCGGCGAGGAACCGTCGCAGCAGATCGACGACGACCTGCGCCGCTTCAAGCAGCTGGTCGAGACCGGCGAAATCACCACCACCGAGGGCCAGCCGTCCGGCCCGCGCAGCCTCGCGGTGCGGCTGCTTCACAAGGGAGTGCAGCAATGAAGGCGACCTGCTGGCATGGCAAGCACGACGTGCGCGTGGACAACGTGCCCGACCCGGAAATCCTGAATCCGCGCGACGCGATCGTGAAGATCACCTCGACCGCGATCTGCGGCTCCGACCTGCA
>JBQCGO010000192.1:0-16196 GCA_051955575.1 Burkholderiaceae bacterium | reverse complement strand
GATCGACCATCCCTTGTTCGGCATCTGGCGGGACCGCCAGGAAACCGAAGACGTTCCGGTCTACGCACGCAAGCTGCGCACGCCGCGTTACAGCATCAACGATCCGCATCGCGAGGATTGAACGGTGTTGATCGATACCGACGTATTGATCTGGATGATGCGCGGCCACGAAGGCGCCGCCGCGCGGCTGCAGGCGATGGTGCCGTGGCGCGTCTCCGCGGTCACCTACATGGAATTGGCGCAAGGTTGCCGCAACAAGGCGGAACTGGAACAGGTGAAGAAGGGCTTGGCTGCCTCCCGTACCGAGATCGTTCCGGTCAGCACCGCCGTCTCCAACCGCGCAATGCAATTGATCGACGCCCATGCGCTGTCGAGCGGCATGCAGTTGGGCGATGCGTTGATCGCGGCGACCGCGCTTGAGCATGACACAGCCGTCTTTACCGGCAACGCCAAGCATTTCCGGGCGATCGACGGATTGAAGATCGAGATTTTCCTGCCGTAGGTGGCGTTATCCGTATTCGAGCGGGCCGCTTGCGAAACTTCGTTGGCGAGAGACGCGCTCCCGCCTCGATCACTCCGCCTGCCGTCCCCGCCTTCCACGCAGCAGCCACAGGCAGCACAACAGCGGCAGGCACATGAAGAAATAGCCGAAGCGGTAGCCGCCCGCATGGTGGCTGACCAGACCGAACACCGGCGGCCAGAGCATGTTGCCGAAGAAGGTGAAGGCCAGCGTACCGCCGGTGGCGACGCTCACCTGCCCCGGCGGCGCGACACGCGCGACTTCGGCGAGGTAGACGCCGTTCCAGCCGATGGCCGAACCGCCGAACACCACCAGGATCGCGAACACCAGCGCGTGCGGCGCCTGCGCGCCGAGCAGGCCGGCGGCCACGCAGCTGCCGACCATCAGCACCGCCAGCAGCGCCAGCGTGCGGTGCGCGCCCATCCAGCGGTCGGCGATCGCGCCCCAGACGATGCGGCCGGCCATGCCGGCGCACTGCGCGGCGGTCATCGCCAGGCCGGCGGCGAGCAGGGTCCAGCCAAGGTCGAGGTTCAGGTAGCTGGCGAGATAGGCCGACAGCGAGATCTGCACGCCGGCGAACACGAACGAGCAGGCGGCGAGAATCCACAGCGCGTGGCGCGACAGCACCAGCCGGACCGGCCCGAGGAGATCGGCGCGGAACTTGCGGCCCGCCGCCTTCAGGCCGACGTCGAACTCCGCGCGCACCGTCTGCGCAAGCGCGGCGGTGGCGATGCAGGCGACTCCGGTGGTGACGATCGCCCAGGTCCAGCCGAACGCGACCTGCTGCGGCGGCACGAACAGGCCGACCAGCGCGCCGCCCAGCGGCACGCCGGTCTGCTTGATCGAGAACACCGTGGAGATCCGGTGCGCCGGCGTGGTGCGGATCAGGATGTGCGAACTGGCCGGCGTGATCGGGCCGTAACCCAAGCCGATCAGCAGGCCGCCGGCGACGCCGAGCGGAACCGAGCCGGTGGCGAGCAGGAACGAGCCGGCCGCGCACAGCAGCAGGCAGACCTGACTGGTTCGGATCGCGCCCCAGCGGTCGATGAACGGGCCGCTGTAGAGCGTCGAGGCGATGCCGCCGACGTAAACGATGGACATGAACAGTCCGATCGCCGACGGCGGCAGATGCAGCGCCGTCAGGATCTCCGGCGCGATCACGGTCGGCGCGAACACCGCGGCCACCACCAGCGCCTGGATCAGCAGCGTGATGACGAGGACGTACAGCAGGCGTGCGGCGGGCGCGGTGGCGGCAGATGGGGCAGCGGGACCTGCCGCCGCTTCCCGGCGCGTGGTTGTGTCCGGACAGTCTTCCGCCATCGCGTCAGGTGCGCGCCAGCGCGCGTTCGCGGGTCTCGGCGAAACCGGCCGGCGGCGGATGCAGCCGGTCCGACTTGCCTGCCTTCAGCACCTGGCCCGGCACCTCGTGGCCGACCATCGCGGGCATCTGCGCCGCGCAGGCGAGCAGCCCGTCCAAGTCGACGTCGGTCTCGCAGCCCATCGCCTGCAGCATGTGGACCAGATCCTCGGTGCAGATGTTGCCGCTCGCGCCCGGCGCGTACGGGCAGCCGCCCAGGCCGGCCAGCGACGCGTCGTAGCGGTCGATGCCGGTGGCAAGTCCCGCGATCACGTTGGCCAGTCCCATGCCGCGCGTGTTGTGGAAGTGCAGCGTGACTTCCGCGTCCTTCCAGCGCTCGGTCAGGCCGCCGCACAGCTTGGCTACCTGCGCCGGATTGGCCATGCCGGTGGTGTCGCACACCGTGATGCCGGTCGCGCCCTGGCCGACGAACCAGTCGCCGATGTCCAGCACTTCCTCGACCGGTACGTCGCCTTCCATCGGGCAGCCGAAGGCGGTCGAGATCGAGATGTTGACCGCGCAGGCGCCGTTGACCGCGCTGACGATGTCGGTCAGCACCGCGCGCGACTGCTCGCGGGTCATCCGCAGGTTGGCGAGGTTGTGGGTTTCGCTCGCCGACATCACCAGGTTGATTTCGTCGACGCCGCATTCCATCGCGCGCTCGGCGCCGCGCATGTTGGGCACCAGCGCGACGTAGACCAGGCCGGGTACCCGCTCGATCTGCTTCATCACCGCTTCGGCGTCGCGCAGCGCGGGGATCGCCTTCGGCGAGGTGAACGAGGTGACTTCGATCTTGGCCAGTCCGGTGCGCGACAGGCGATTGACCATTGCGACCTTGTCCTCGGTCGGCACGAATACCGGCTCGATCTGCAGGCCGTCGCGCATTACCACGTCGTGGATCGCGACCTTGCGGCCGGCGAGGCCGCGGAAAAATTCAATGGTTGGAATGGAAGCGGACATCAGATGACTCCTTTTTCGCGAAGCTGCGCCAGCCGCCCGGCATCCACGCCGAGGGAAGCGAGCACCTGTTCCGTATGCTGGCCGAGGTCCGGGCCGCCGCCGTCGAAGCGGCCGGGCGTCGACGACAATTTCGGCACCACGCCCGGCACCTTCAGTGACGAACCGTCGTTCAGCGTGACGGTGCGCAGCATGTCGCGCGCGGCGTAGTGATCGTCCTCGACGATGTCGCGCACGGTGTAGATCTTCCCTGCCGGTACGCCGGCCGCGCCGAGCGCCTCCAGCGCCTCTTCGAGCGGACGCTGCATGGTCCATTCGCCGATCGCGCCGTCGATGCGGGCCATCTGCTCGACCCGGCCCGGGTTGCGCGCCAGCGCCGGATCGTTGCCGAGGTCGTCGCGGCCGATCAGCGTCATCAGCCGCTTGAAGATGCTGTCGCCGTTGCCTGCGATCAGCACGTAGCGGCCGTCGGCGCACGGGTAGGCGTTGGTCGGCGCGATGCCCTGCAGCGCGCTGCCGGCCGGTTCGCGCACGATGCCGTAGCGGTCGAATTCCGGCACCGCACCTTCCATCATGTTGAACACCGACTCGTACAGCGCGACGTCGATCATCTGGCCCTGTCCGCCCTTCGCGTCGCGGTGGTAGAGCGCCATCATCACGCCGATCACACCGTGCAGCGCCGACAGCGAATCGCCGATGCTGATGCCCGGCCGCACTGGCGCCTCGCCCGGCGTGCCGGTCACGTAGCGGAAACCACCCATCGCCTCGGCCACCACGCCGAAGCCGGCGCGGTCGCGCAGCGGGCCGCTCTGGCCGTAGCCGGAGATGCGCAGCATGATGATCTTCGGATTGATCGCGGACAGCGAGTCGTAGTCCAGTCCCCACTTCTCCAGCGTGCCGGGACGGAAATTCTCGATGATCACGTCCGCTTCCAGCGCCAGCTTGCGCACCAGTTCCTGCCCTTCCGCCTGGCGCAGGTCGATCGCGACCGACTTCTTGTTGCGCGCCTGCACGTGCCACCAGACCGAGGTCGTGCCTTCCGGCGTGCGCCAGGAACGCAGCGCGTCGCCGCCGACCGGCGGTTCGATCTTGATCACGTCGGCGCCGAAATCACCCAGCGTCTTGGCGGCGAACGGGCCGGCGATCAGGCTGCCCATCTCGAGCACGCGCACGCCGGACAGCGGCAGCGACGACGGGGTTGACTGGGCGGAATTGGCGGTCATTCGGGATTCCTCGAAAACGCGGTGGCCATCGGATGCTGCGATGATGCACCGAAGCGCTTGTGAGGAAAACAACCGTTTCGCGAAGGCGTCATCGCGAAACGCGATGGCAGGAAGGCATCCGTCAGCGCGGCATCAGGTGTTGCACCAGCAGGCGCGCGGCCACCGGTAGCGCGTCCAGCGAGCGCACGCAGATCTTCAGCTCGCGCTTCGCCCACGGCTCCGCCAGCCGGATCACCTGGATGCCGAGCGTCTTTACGTACGGCTGCGCGGCGGCGCGCGGCATGATGCCGATGCCGAGGCCGGTCTCGACCATCAGGCACAGCGCATCGTAGCTGCTGACCTCGATCGCGGTGCGCAGCGTGCCGCCGAGCTCTTCCGCGGACTTGAGCAGCCGCAGGTTGATCGCGCTGCCGGCATGCAGGCCGACGAAGTCGTAGCCGAGCGTATCGGCAAAGCTGACGCTGCGGCGTTTCGCCAGCGGATGGCCCTTGGGTGCGATCACCGCCAGTTCGTCGTCGCGGAACGGCAGCACTTCGAGCTGCTGACCGTGCGGCATCATCGTGAAGATGCCGATGTCGACCACGTTTTCGACCACCGCCTTGGCGATCGCGGTGCTGATGTTTTCCTGGAGCTGGATCTGCACCTGCGGATGCTCGGCGAGAAAGGTCTTGATCGCCAGCGGCAGGAATTGCGTGATCGCCGAGATGTTGGCCATCACCCGCACCCGGCCGCGCATGCCGGTCGCATAGGCGCGCATCTGCAGCTGCACCTCGTCCAGCTCGTGCAGCACGCCGCGCGACAGGTTCACCAGCGCGATGCCTGCGGCGGTCGGCTCGACGCCCTTGTTGGTGCGCGCCAGCAGGCTGGTCTGCAGCACCGCTTCCAGGTCGCTGATGCGCCGGCTGACCGCCGATGCGGCGATGTGCTCGCTGGCGGCGGCCGCGGCGATCGAGCCGCGCTCGACGATCTGCACGAACAGCCTCAGCGATACCGGATCGAGCTTCATGGCGTTTCCCGGGGGTAGGCGGTGAATGACGGAAGACCGGCCGCATCATACGCGAGACCACGAGAGCGGCGCCGCCGCCGGGCGCAAGACGGAAACTTCTTGATTTGCGTCATCATCGCCGCGCCCGAAACGCGCGACGCTGGCCCTGCGGCCGGCCCGTGGCGGTCCCTGCCCGTCCGCGTCCGCGCCGACCGCCCTGCCCCCGCCTGCGAATGCGGCCATGACGACTCCCACCGACGACGGCATGCTCTACTATCGCCACCGGCTGCCGGTACGCCTGATGCACTGGATCAATGTCGTCTGCCTGGCGATCCTGCTGATGAGCGGCCTGGGCATCTTCAACGCGCATCCGACGCTGTACTGGGGCGAATCGTCCTACAACGGCCGGCCGGTGGTGATGCAGGTGTTCGCCCGGCCGTCGCTGGAAACCGGGCGGCCGCGCGGCATCCTGAAAGTGTTCGGCCGCGAATACGACACCACCGGCGTGCTCGGCGTGTCGAAGCTGCCGGACGGCACGCTGGTCGAGCGCGCCTTCCCGCACTGGATCACGCTGCCCGGCTACTACTCGCTGGCCGACGCGCGCGCCTGGCATTTCTTCTTCGCCTGGCTGTTCGTCATCAACGGCTTCTGCTATCTCCTCTACACCATCTTCAGCGGCCACCTGTCGGACGACATGGTGCCGACCTCGCCGGAGGTGCGCAACATCGGTGCCTCGATCAACGACCACCTGCGCTTCCGGCATCCGGCTGGCGAGGCAGCCAAGCGCTACAACGTGCTGCAGCAGTTCGCCTACCTGATCGTGATCTTCCTGCTGCTGCCGGGCATCGCGCTGATGGGCATGGGCATGTCGCCGATGCTCGACACGCTGATCACCGGCTGGGTCGGCTGGTTCGGCGGCCGGCAGTCGGTGCGCACGCTGCATTTCGCCGCCGCCTGCCTGATCGTCGGCTTCGTGCTGGTGCACGTGTTCGAGGTACTGGTCAGCGGCGTGTGGAACCAGATGCGCTCGATGGTGACCGGCTACTACCGCGTGCCGACGCCGCGCGAACGGGGGCCGCGCCGATGAACGCACCCATTCGCACGAATGTCGGCAGGCGGCGTCTGCTGCGCCGCGCGCTCGGCGCGCTGGGCGCGTTGAGCACGGCGGCTTTGGCCGGCTGCGACCGGCTGACCTCGACCGACTGGTTCTCCAGCGTTCTCGATCTCGGCTCCGCGTTCAGCCGGCGGGTGCACAAGGTGATCGTGCCCCGCAACGCGCTGGCGGAAGAATTCAACGAGGCCTACATCTGGCCGGAATTCCGCAGCAACGGCACCAGCAACCCGGACAATCCGCAATATCAGTGGCTCGCGACCGGAAGTTTTCGGGACTGGCGGCTGGAAGTGAGCGGCATGGTGCGGCAACCGACGCATTTCTCGCTGGACGAACTGCGCGCGATGCGCAAGCAGACCCAGATTACGCGGCACGACTGCGTCGAAGGCTGGAGCGCGATCGGCAAATGGGGCGGCGTGCGGCTCGACCGGATACTGGCGATCGTGATGCCGCTGCCGCAGGCACGCTACGTGGTGTTCCATTGCGCCGATCCGATGGAAGCCGGTCGGACCGCCTACTACTACGAGAGCATCGACATGGAGGATGCGCGCCATCCGCAGACGATCCTCGCCTACGAGCTCAACGACAAGCCGCTGCCGATCAAGAACGGCGCCCCGCTGCGGCTGCGGGTCGAGCGCCAGCTCGGCTACAAGCATGCGAAGTACCTGATGCGCATCGAACTGGTGGACCGGCTCGACAACATCCGCGGCGGCCGCGGCGGCTACTGGGAAGACAGCACCGGCTACGCCTGGTACGCCGGCATCTGAGCCGCGCCTTCCCTACCGTTGACGGCGCCGGCATAATCGATGGCCCGCCCTTCGGAGACTTCCATGAAGCTGTACGGCTACTGGCGCTCGCTCGCCGCCTATCGCGTGCGCGTCGCGCTCGCCTACAAGTGCATTCCGCACGAAGTGATCGACGTCGATCTCGCCGCCGGCGCGCATCGCGATCCGGGCTTCCTGGCCGTCAATCCGCAGGGCGTGCTGCCGGCGCTCGACGACGGTCGCGGCCACCGGCTGTTCCAGTCGATGGCGATCCTGGAATTCCTCGAGGAGACCCATCCGTCGCCGCCGCTGCTACCGGCCGATCCGGCCGGCCGGGCGCGGGTACGCGGGCTGGCGCAGATCCACGCGGCCGACGTACATCCGCTGCTGGTGCCGCGGGTGCGCGGCTACCTGCAGAAGGAAGGCGGCTTCGACGACGAGGCGCTGCGTAAATGGTTGCACCGCACGCTGGCCGACGGCATGGGCGCGATCGAGGCGCAACTGGCCGGCTCGCCGGACACCGGGCGCTTCTGTCACGGCGATGCACCGACCTTCGCCGACATCTGCCTGTCGGGGCAGTGGATTGCGATGCAGCTGTTCGGCTGCGACACCGCGCCCTACCCTGTTGCGCGGCACATCGTCGCCGCCTGCGAGCAGATCGACGCATTCGCCGCATCGCATCCGCTGAAGCAACCAGGTGCGCCGACCGCGCCGCCGCAAGCCTGAGCAGCCGGACGGAACCTTGAAGCCCGGGCGCAACCGCCCCATCTGGAACCCGGCCGCCATCCCGGCACCGCCTCGCGGCTCATTTCCGGCTCATTTCCGGTTCGTCCATGCTCCCGTCGCTTTCCCCGCTGCTCTCGCTCCTGCTGCACGCCTACGTCGCGCTGCGCCTGCTGCCGGCGCTGGCGCCCTGGCCGGCCGCGGCCCTGCTGCTGGCTGGCGCACTGGCCGCGACCGCCTGGCTGATGCCGCTGGGCATCGGCCTGCGCTGGCGCCGCCGGATGTTCCGACGCGGTGCGTCGGACCGGCTGTCCGTGCTCGGCTGGTTCGGCATGGGTTTCTTTTCCTCGCTGCTGGTGCTGACCTTCCTGCGCGACCTGCTGCTGGCGGGCGTCGCGCTGGCGGACCTGATCGCGCCCGGTCTCGTCGATCTCGCCGCGTGGCGTGAAATCAGCGGCGTCGCGGTGCCGCTGGCGGCGCTGGCGATCACCGGCTACGGCTATGCGCGGGCGCGGCGCACCGCGCCGGTGGTGGCGGTCGATGTGCCGATCGCGAACCTGCCGCCGGCGCTGGACGGTTTCCGGATCGCGCAGATCAGCGACATCCACATCGGCCCGACCATCCGCCGGCCCTACCTGGAGCGCATCGTCGCCGCGGTCAACCGGCTGCAGGCCGACATGGTGGCGATCACCGGCGACCTGGTCGACGGCAGCGTGGCCGAACTGGCGCCGCACGTCGCGCCGCTGGCGAACCTGTCGTCGCGCCACGGCAGCTTCTTCGTCACCGGCAACCACGAGTACTACTCGGGCGCGCAGGCGTGGATCGCGGAACTGCGCCGGCTCGGCGTGCGGGTGCTGCTGAACGAGCACGTGGTGCTGCGCCATGGCGCGGATGGCGACGACGGGAACGGCGGCGAGGCATTGGCGGTGGTGGCCGGCGTCACCGATTTCAGTGCCGGCCATTTCGATCCGGCGCACCGCAGCGACCCGGCCAAAGCGATCGCCGGCGCGCCGCTCGATGCCGGCGTGCGGGTACTGCTGGCACACCAGCCGCGCAGCGCCGAAGCGGCGGCCGACGCCGGCTTCGACCTGCAGTTGTCGGGCCATACCCACGGCGGCCAGTTCCTGCCGTGGACCTTCTTCGTGCGGCTGCAGCAGCCGTTCGTCGCCGGCCTGCACCGGCTGCGCGGCCTGTCGATCTACATCAGCCGCGGCACCGGCTACTGGGGGCCGCCGAAGCGCTGCGGCGCGCCGCCGGAGATCACGCTGCTGCGGCTGCGCGCCGGCTGAGTCCCGGCAGCGCCGCGACGCCGGTCACAGGTAGCGCGCGTGGTGCCGCAGGTGATCCTCGATGAAGGTCGAGATGAAGAAGTAGCTGTGGTCGTAGCCTTCCTGCATCCGCAGTTGCAGCGGCACGCCGGCGGCGTCGCAGGCCTCGACCAGCAGTTGCGGCTTCAACTGGTTCTCCAGGAACTGGTCCTTGGTGCCCTGATCGACCAGGATCGGCGGGCCATTCCAGCCGCGGCTGGCGACCAGCTCGGTCGAGTCGTAGTCGCGCCAGGTCTCGCGATCGGCGCCGAGATAACCGGTCAGCGCCTTCTCGCCCCACGGGCAGCGCATCGGCGCGACGATCGGCGAGAACGCCGAGATGGTCTTGAAGCGCTGCGGATTCTTCATGCCGATGGTCAGCGCGCCGTGCCCGCCCATCGAATGCCCGAAGATGCCGGCGCGTGCCGGATCGACCGGGAAATTGGCCGCGACCCACGAGAACAATTCGTCGGACACGTAGGAATACATCCGGTAGTTGGCTTTCCATGGCTCCTGCGTGGCGTCCACGTAAAAGCCGGCGCCGAGGCCGAAGTCGTAGCTGGCGTCGTCGCCCGGGAAGCGCACGCCGCGCGGGCTGGTGTCCGGCGCGACGACCACGATGCCGAGTTCGGCAGCCACGCGCTGCGCGCCCGCCTTGACGACGAAATTCTCTTCGGTGCAGGTCAGCCCGGACAGCCAGAACAGCACCGGCAGCTTTCCTTCCTGGGCCTGCGGCGGCAGGTAGACGCCGACGCGCATCGCGCAGCCGGTTTCTTTGGCGTCGTGACTGTAGACGGCCTGCGTGCCGCCGAAGCATTTGTTTTCCGAGAGGGGCTTGATCATCGTTGCCTGTCCTGGACGCCGGACCGGCCGGCATCCGCAAGTGTGGTGAGAAGGGGAATTCGACGGCGGCGCGGAAGAAAACGGGGAGCGGCCCGCCGGACCGCTCCCCGTCTGCTCGCGTCCGTCAGGCCGCGAGCTTGCCCGATGCCTTGGCGGTGTGGGTGGCGATCGCGTCCATCAGCGGCGGCGACAGCGCGTCGTAGGGCTCGAGGCCGAGCTCCTTCAGGCGCGCGCGGATCGCGCCCATGTTGGACGGATCGGCGCCGGACTCGATGATCGACGAGACGAAGGCGGCGAATTCCGGCGGCGCCCAGCCCGGCTCCGACGAACGCTCGACGTGAATGAAGTCCAGCCCGTAGAACGGATGGTTCTTGTTCTCGATGCGGCCGAACATGTGCACGCCGCACTGCTTGCAGGCGTGACGCTGGATCGTCGCGCTCGGATCGACCACGTGCAGCTTCTCCGGATGCGCCGTGACCGTCACGTTCTCGCGCGGCACCACGCCCACGACCGAGAACAGCGCGCCGTCCGGCTTCCAGCACTTGGTGCAGCCGCAGGCGTGGTTGTGCGCCACCTGTCCCTTGATCTGGACTTCCACCTTGTCGTGGTCGCAGGCGCACTTCAGGGTGCCACCCGAAAAGGACGGCGACGCCGGCTTGAGGCCGTTGTCTACCGACGGGTGAATCTTCACATCGCTCATCTTGGTCTCCTCGTGGTATGTCGCGCCGCCGCCTCCCGGTTGGAACCGTTCCGCGCCGGCGCTGCGATTGGCCGGGGTCTCCGGCCGCCTTTGCTGCATTGAGCGGGCGCCGCATCTCGCACGGCGCCGTCGTCCCCGGCGAACCGAGGACCAAGCATCAGAAAGTGACGACCGACCGGATCGACTTGCCCTCGTGCATCAGGTCGAACGCTTCGTTGATCTTTTCGATTGGCATCACATGCGTGATCAGGTCGTCGATGTTGATCTTGCCCTCCATGTACCAGTCGACGATCTTCGGCACGTCGGTGCGGCCGCGCGCGCCGCCGAAGGCGGAGCCCTGCCATACCCGGCCCGTGACCAGCTGGAACGGCCGGGTGGAGATTTCCTGTCCGGCGCCGGCCACGCCGATGATGGTGGATTTGCCCCAGCCCTTGTGGCAGCACTCCAGCGCCTGGCGCATCAGCTTGACGTTGCCGACGCATTCGAAGGTGTAATCCGCGCCACCCTTGGTCAGGTCGACCAGGTACGGCACCAGGTCGCCCTGCACTTCCTTCGGGTTGACGAAATGGGTCATGCCGAACTTGCGCGCGAGTTCCTCGCGGCCCGGGTTCAGGTCGACGCCGACGATCATGTTCGCGCCCGCCATGCGCGCGCCCTGGATCACGTTCAGGCCGATGCCGCCGAGGCCGAACACCACCACGTTGGCGCCCGGCTCGACCTTGGCGGTGTAGATCACCGCGCCAATGCCGGTGGTCACGCCGCAACCGATGTAGCAGACCTTGTCGAACGGCGCGTCCTCGCGGATCTTGGCCAGCGCGATCTCCGGCACCACCGTGTAGTTGGCGAAGGTCGAGGTGCCCATGTAGTGGAACACTTCCTTGCCGTCGAGATGGAAGCGGCTGGTGCCGTCCGGCATCACGCCGCGGCCCTGGGTGCTGCGGATCGCCTGGCACAGGTTGGTTTTCTGCGACAGGCAGTAGTCGCACTGGCGGCACTCGGGGGTGTAGAGCGGGATCACGTGGTCGCCCGGCTTGAGCGACTTGACGCCCTCGCCGACCTCGACCACCACGCCCGCACCCTCGTGGCCGAGGATCGCCGGGAAGATGCCTTCCGGGTCGTCGCCCGACAGCGTGAACAGGTCGGTGTGGCAGACGCCCGAGGCCTTGATCTCGACCAGCACCTCGCCGGCGCGCGGGCCTTCGAGCTGCACGGTCTCGATCGTCAATGGGGCGCCGGCCTTGCGGGCCACTGCTGCTTTCACATCCATGTAGTGCTCCTTGGAAAGAATAATGGGGAAGCCGAAAACGAGAGGTTCGCGGGTCGTTTCATTGACGGGAGGGAGTGACACGATTTCGAAACACCTTGTCGCAGCATGTCACTTTCCTCGAACAATCAACAGAACGCAAAATTTGTTTGCATCACGGTTCCTGTCAAATTAAGCTGTGGATTACCGTTGACCAGTCGTCAAGTTTCCACGAACCGGCTGACGGTTGACTCAGCACCGATTCAGCACGATTTAGCAAAAAGCGATTTAGCAAAAAGCGAGCCACCAGAGCGCGCTCAACGTACGACGACCGGCGACGCCGGCGCCGTCCGGATATCAAGCAGGAGACGACATGTTCAGCGAACAGCACCATCGCAGCCGGATCCATTCGGTTGTGACCAGCATGGGCGCCGCGCCGCTGGCGGTACCGGCCCACATCACCAGCTCGTGGCATCGCTGCATGAGCGAGTACAAGCTGGATCCTACCGTTCTCGCCGAGCCCTACGTCGTGGCGCGCACCGAGCTGCAGGAGCGGCAGGAGCGCCTCACTCACGTGCTGTCGGCGGCCAAGGCCGAGATGGCCAACCTGTTCCAGCAGATTGCCGGCTCCGGCTACGCGATCATGCTGACCGACGCCGAAGGCGTGCTGCTCAATTATTTCGGCGACCCCGGCTTCACCCACGCGGCGTCGAAGTCCGGCATGATGCCGGGCGCGGTCTGGTCCGAGCGCTTCCAGGGCACCAACGGCATGGGCACCGCGTTGCTGGAGCGGCGGCCGACGGTGGTGCACCAGTATGACCACTATCTGTTCCGCAACACCGGCCTGACCTGCGCCGCTGCACCGGTCTTCGGGCCGAACGGCGACGTACTGGCGATCCTCGACGCGTCCGGCGAGGCGCACCTCGCGCCGAAGCACGTGCTCGATCTGGTGAACATGTCGGTGCAGACCATCGAGAACAAGATCTTCGTCGGCATGTTCGCCGCGCGCCGCTTCATCCATTTCCACAGCCGGCCCGAATTCGTCGGCACCTTGAGCGAAGGCATTCTCGCGCTCGACGAGGCCGACCAGGTGGTCGGTGCCACGCGCAACGCGCTGCTCCAGCTCGGCGTGAAGTCGGAAGAGATCACCGGTCACCAACTGGAAGAATTCTTCAACGTCTCGTTCCAGGCGCTGATGCGCGACGCCGGCAAGTCGCTGCACGCCGCGGTGCCGATCTTCGATTCGCGCTTCGGACGCCGCTTCTTCGCGTCCGGCGCCGCGCCCGACCGGCCGGCGGTGCATCCGTCGGCGGCCGTCGTCGAGCGCCGCGCCGGCGCCGACGAGCCGCGCCGCACGCCGCTGCAGCAGCTCAAGTGCGGCCACGACGCAATCATGGAACACAACATCGACGCGGCAATGCGGGTGCTGGAGCGCGACGTCGCGATCCTGCTCTACGGCGAGACCGGCACCGGCAAGGAAATGTTCGCCAAGGCGATCCACCTGTCGAGCCGGCGCGCGAAAAAACCCTTTGTCGCGATCAACTGCGCGTCGATCCCCGAGTCGCTGATCGAGTCCGAACTGTTCGGCTACAAGTCGGGCGCGTTCACCGGCGCGAGCAAGGACGGCCAGCGCGGCAAGATCTTCCAAGCCAACGGCGGCACGCTGTTCCTCGACGAGATCGGCGACATGCCGATCCAGTTGCAGGCGCGCCTGCTGCGCGTGCTCGAGGAGCGCGAGGTGGTGCCGCTGGGCGGCGAGACGCCGATCAAGATCGACATCCGGCTGATCAGCGCGACCCACTGCGATTTGCCGAGCAAGATCGCGAAGAACGAATTCCGCGAAGACCTCTACTACCGGCTGCAGGGCCTGACCCTGACTATGCCGCCGCTGCGCGAACGCGGCGACCGCCGCGCGCTGATCCAGTCGGTGCTGAAGCAGGAACAGCCGGACGATTCGGTGGTGGTGATGGATACCGAGCTGCTGAACGCGCTCGAGCAGTACCGCTGGCCCGGCAACATCCGGCAGTTGCGCAACGTGCTGCGGGCGATGGTCGCGCTGCGCGATTGCGATGTGCTGACCGTCGCCGACCTGCCGCCGGAACTGCGGCCCGAGCGCAGCGCGCCGGCGCCCGCGATCGCGGCCGACGCGCCGCCCTGCGGCCTGAACCCGCTCGAATCGGCCGAACGCGAAGCGCTGCTCCAGGTGCTGCGGCAGTCGCGCTGGAACATCAGCATCGTCGCCCGGCAGTTGCAGGTCGGGCGCAATACGCTGTACCGCAAGCTGGAGCGGCTCAACATCGACCTGTCCAGCAGCAAGCGCGCGGCGGACCGGACCGGGAAGCTCTGACCGCGGCGCGGGCCGGCATTGCCGTCGAGGGTCAGGCGTTGCGCAGGGCGACTTCCCGCGCCAGCGGCCGGCGCTCCGCGAAGGCGTTGACGTCGACGCTGATCGGCTTGACGCGCCGGCGCTCAACGCGTTCGCAGCGTCCGGTCTGCAGCAGTTCCACCAGCAGCGCGGCGGGGTTGTGGCCCATCGATTCGTGCAGTCCGCCGTGCGAGACCGTCGTCCGCGGATTGATCTCGAGCACTACCGGACCGTCGTCGCCCATGATGAAATCGATGCCGACGTAGCCCCACAGGCCGGGCAATGCCGCCAGCACCCGTTCGGCAAGCAGGCGGCACTGCTGGTAGGGGCCGTTGACGCCGTTGACGGTGCTGCCCATGTAATGCAACTGGTTGTCGGACACGGCGATGCGCTGCTCGTCCAGACTCAGCAGCAGCACCTGGCCTTGCGCGCAGACCAGCGACAGGCTGCGGTGCCGGCCGTGCACGTAGGGTTGCAGCACGTAGCGTTCCGGCCCCTGCTCCGCCACCCAGGCGCAGGCTGTGTCGCGGTCGGGGAAGATGTGCGTGTCGGTGCAGCCGGCGCCGTCGTCGGGCTTGATCACCCCGGCGCCCGCGACGTCGGGCAGCGGATCGTGCGGCCGGTACGTGTCGACCACCGGGATGCCGGCCGCCTTCAGCGTCGCCGACGTCTTGTGCTTGCTGGCTGCGATTCGCACCGCATCCGGCGCGCAGCCGATCAGCAGCCGCTTCTCGTCGAGGATGTGCCGCGACGCCGCTTCCAGGATATCCGCCGATTCGGGCGCCACCGGCCAGACCGCGTCGGCGTTACGGATGCACGCCGTGATCGTGGCCGTCGCATGCTCGCGCCCGCACGGCAGCACGCGCACCGATGCGGGCAGCTTGAAGAACGGCAGCGTCGGGTCGCGCACCAGAATGACCTCGACCGCGTGCAGCCGGCAGAGATCGGCCAGCGCGCCGCGCAAAAGAAGATCGCCGCGGAAGCCCGACGCCGACTGCTCGCTGCCCTGGTAGCGCGCGGATCGATATTCGTAGGCGAGAATCTTCACGATGCATCATGGTTCGTTGTGGAGCTACCGCCGTCCGGCACGCATGCCGCGACGGAGCGGTCAGGACGCGCTTCCCTTGCCGGCGAACGTCATGGTCTCCTCGATCAGGGGCGCGCCGCCGTTCTTGTCCTCCGTCTTGCCGCCTTCGCTCTTGCCTTCCTGCGGCACAACGCTGCGCACCCGGTACAACGTGCCCGGCACCGCGTCGACGAGCACGAATTCGTAGCGCTTGTCCTGGTACTTCGGAAATTTGTCGTGCATCGGATCGTCGCGATACGGCGTGATCGTCACCTGGCTGCCGTGCACGTCATGATCACCGTACCGTACCGTCACCGGCTTGACGTCGGCCGCGCCTGCCAGCGCGAGGCGGATGCGCTTGCGGAAATAATTGACCGAGCCGCCGGTCAGGCGCTTCATCTCGCGGATGTCGCGCTCGAGAAATCCGAGCAGCGCCGGGTTTCCTTCCGCTTCCGTTACCGGCGGAATTTCCACCGCCTTGTCGCCGGAGAGGAAATGCGCGGACACCGGCGCCTTGCCGTCCGCGCCCTTCTTGCCGACGTCGACCTTGACTTCGTCGTCGAACGCAGGCTCGAGACTGCCGCGGCGCACGTAGGAATAGCGCAGCGTCTGCGGCCCCTTCACGTTCCCGAGCTGATTGGTCTCGAACAGCAGTTTCTCCGCGGTCGAAATTTCCTGGGCCGCGGCGACCGCGGGCCGGAGCAGGAACAGACAGGCGGCCGCGACAAGCAAGGCTGCGTACGCGCCGCTACGGCCTCGTCCTGATGCGGAATGCCGTGTCGGCGGGAAGTCGTATGTGCAATCGCTGTTCATTCCGCTGTTCATTTTCTTGTCCGATGCGTTCGCGCGCGTCGCCGCCGCTGTCGACGGAGCGCATTCGTTCCGCGCCAGCGTCGGGCGGCGCCGCGCGACAGTTTATTTGTCGGCCTTCACCGGCATCGTCGGTACGCCGTATTCGGCGAGGATCGCGTCGATCTCGGGACGATTGTCCTTGATCAACTGGTTGATCCGGTCGCGGAAATCCTTTTCGCC
>JBQCGO010000191.1:0-2908 GCA_051955575.1 Burkholderiaceae bacterium | reverse complement strand
ATGCACCCAGGCTTCGAGCGCTTCCAGCTTCGCCCGCGGCAGTCCGCGGCCGCCGCCCTGATAGGCAAAGGTGGCATCGGTGAAACGATCGGAAATCACCCAGGCGCCGCGCTCGAGCGCGGGCGCGCTCACCTCCGCAATGTGCTCGCGGCGCGACGCGAACATCAGAAGCGCCTCGGTTTCCAGGTGCATCGGCTCGTGCAGCAGCAGTTCGCGCAACCGCTCGCCGAGCGGCGTGCCGCCCGGTTCGCGGGTGCTGACGACCTCGATGCCGCGCCGCCGCAGCAGATCGGCGACGAAGCCGATATGGGTCGACTTGCCGGCGCCGTCGATGCCTTCGAAGGTGATGAATTTCCCGGTGGCCATGCTGCTCCGTTGCCAGAAGGCGGCGCCCGGTTCCGGACATCCGCTCAGTGTTTGAGGATGTAGGTATTGACCGCGCGGTTGTGCTCGTCGAGGCTGGTCGAGAAGTGGCTGCTGCCGTCGCCGCGCGAAACAAAGTACAGCGCGTCGGTGTCGGCCGGCTGCATCGCCGCGGCGAGCGACTCGGCGCCCGGCAGCGCGATCGGCGTCGGCGGCAGTCCCTTGCGCGTGTAGGTATTGTAGGGGGTGTCGGCCAGCAGATCGCGCTTGGCGATGTTGCCGTGGTAACGCTCGCCCATGCCGTAGATCACGGTCGGATCGGTCTGCAGCGGCATGTCGCGCCGGATCCGGTTGACGAATACGCCGGCCACCAACGCCCGATCGTCCTTGCGTCCGGTTTCCTTTTCGACGATGGACGCCATGATCAACGCTTCGTACGGCGTCTTGTACGGCACCGACTCCGCCCGCTGCGCCCAGGCCTCGTCCAGGCGCTTCTGCATCAGCGCGTAGGCGTTGCGGTAGATCTGCATGTCGCTTGCGCCCTTGGCGAAGCGGTAGGTATCGGGAAAGAACAGGCCTTCCGGGGATTCGTGCGTGCTGCCGAGCGCGGTCATGATCTTCGCGTCCGGCCATTCGGCGGTATCGTGCTTCAAGGCCGGTTGCCTGGCGATCGCCTCGCGCATCTGGCGGAAGGTCCAGCCTTCCAGCACCGTCAGGCCCTCCTGGGCGAATTCGCCGCGCACCAGTTGCTCGATCAGTTGCCGCGGCGTGGTGCCGGGCGCCAGCTCGTAGCTGCCCGCCTTGATGCCGGCGGAGCGGCCGGTCAGGCGGATCAGCAGCGTCAGCAGCGTCGGGTTCACCGGCACGCCGGCCTGCGCGATCTGCCGCGTGCTCGACTGCACGCCGCCCGGCTTGATCGTGAACGCGATGGGCTTCCCGTCTGGGCCGACGATCGGGCGACCCGCCCAATAAGTGAAAGCGGCGGCGACGACGGCGACGAAGACGAACAGAGCGACCAGCAATGCGACCAGCTTTCTCAACGACTCTGCCCCGATCCGGTTTTTCGGTTTTCCATGCCGCCCCGACGCCTTTTCGGCGCGCCACCTATAATTTTGAGTCCCGCATCATAGCGGAATTCTTATAGCGGAATTCTCTGCACGCCTTCTGGGACACTTTTCATGAACGCATGGTTGCAATTCGTCGGCTCGCACGATGCCGCACACCGCCTTCCCTCCTCCGGCACGGGCTTCATCGCGCCGCTGACCGACATGGGCGTCATCGCCATCACCGGCGATGACGCGGCGGCATTTCTCCACAACCAGCTCACCAACGACGTCGAGCATCTCGGACGGGACGAAGCGCGCCTGGCCGGCTACTGCTCGCCTAAGGGGCGGTTGCTGGCGACCCTGCTGCTCTGGCGCGACGGCGACGCCATCCGCGTGGCGCTGCCGCGGCCGCTGGTCGAGCCGATCCGCAAGCGGCTGTCGATGTTCGTGCTGCGCGCCAAGGCAAAGCTGACCGACGCGAGCGACGAGTGCGCGCTGATCGGCATCGCCTGCCCGAAAGCGGGCGACGCGCTGTCGCCGCACTTCGGCGCACTGCCGGACGCGCCGCTGCGCATGGTCGTGTCCGACGCCGGCACACTGATCCGCCTGCACGACGCGCCGTCAGGCCCGCGCTACCTGCTGGCTGCGCCGCCGGACGCCGGCATCGCCGCCTGGAAGGCGCTGTCGCAAGCGCTGCCGGCCGCGGACGAGGCGGCATGGCGGCTCACCGAAATCCATGCCGGCATCCCGCAGGTGACCGCCGCCACGCAGGAGCAGTTCGTGCCGCAGATGGTCAACTACGAGCTGATCGGCGGAGTGAATTTCCGCAAGGGCTGCTATCCCGGCCAGGAGATCGTCGCGCGCAGCCAGTACCTCGGCAAGCTGAAGCGGCGCATGCTGCCGGCGAGCGTCGATGCGGCGGCCACCGCCGGACAGGAGGTGTTCTCGGAAGCGGACGCCGGTCAGCCGTGCGGCATGGTCGTCAATGCCGAGCAGACCGGGCCGGGCTGCAGCGACTGCCTGGTAGAACTCAAACTCGCCGCAGTCGAGGCCGGGGCCATCCGGCTCGGCGCCGCCGACGGTCCCGCGCTGCGCTTCCTTTCTCTGCCCTATCCGCTCGTGGAGCCGCAATGATGATGCGTGCCGTGGTGTCTTTGTCATGCCGCGTGTTTGCAACGCCGCGTCGAGTTCGCGACAGCGGCGCCGCTTGAATATGGATAGAATCGGTCCCCGCGAAGCCCGCGACCTCTTCGTGTATTACCGGGTCGCCGTCGCCGATGCCGCCGCGTTCCGCGCAGCCGCGCTGGCGATGCAGCAGCGCCTCGCCGCGGAATGCGGCGTCGGGACGACTTTGAAGCGCCGTCCCGACGCGGCAAACGGGGAACATACCTGGATGGAAGTGTATTCCGGCGTACCTGCGGATTTCGACGACCGGCTGTCGGCCGCGGCGGAACGCGCCGGGCTGTTTCAATGGATCATCGGCACCCGGCATGCCGAGC
>JBQCGO010000190.1:0-10559 GCA_051955575.1 Burkholderiaceae bacterium | reverse complement strand
GCCGCCTGCGCGGCGCCGTGGCACAACGCCTTGGGGTTGTCGCGGGTCATCTGGCGGGCGCGGTCCGGGAAGTCGCGCTGGATGATGCCGGGCAGCACCACCATGACCACGCCGATGGCGGCGCCGGCCGCCGCGGTGCCGACGAACAGGACCGGCTCGCCGAACGTCACCCGCAGTCCGAGCGCCGCGGCCAGCGCCAGCATGCCGCCGAACACCACCTTCTCGGCCGACAGCCGGCGCACGAGCATCGGCGCGGCGGCGGCGAACAGGCCGAAGCACAGCACCGGCAGCGTGGTCAGGAGACCGGCGCCGGTCGACGACATGCCGGTGCCGCGCTCGATCGCCGCCAGCACCGGCGCGACGCTGGACAACGCCGGCCGCAGGTTGATGCCGACCAGGAACAGCGCCAGCACCAGCATCGCGCGCGACGGCGCGCGGGTGGCGGCCGATGCCGCGGTGTCGGCGCCGGCCGCCGACGTGAAAGGGGGATCTTCTCTTTGCATGCGCACGCGAGGCCCGCGCTCGTGGTCGTGGATCGGGTTGCCGATTCTAAGCGAGCCTCGGCGACGCCGGATTGCGCCAGATCGCGGAGGGCGCGAAAACGACCGGCATGACCGATAATGGCGCTCGCCGCCGCCCCCGATTTCGCGCCCCGCCCCCGACGACCATGAACGACCAGCAACTGCTGCGCTATTCGCGCCACATCCTTCTCGACGACATCGGCATCGACGGCCAGCAGGCGATCCTCGACGCGCACGCGCTGGTGATCGGCGCGGGCGGGCTCGGCTCGCCGGCCGCGCTGTATCTGGCTTCGGCCGGGATCGGCACGCTCACGCTGGCCGACGGCGACACGGTCGACCTGACCAACCTGCAGCGGCAGATCCTGCACACCACCGACCGCGTCGGCCAGCCGAAGGCGCTGTCCGGCAAGGAAGCGCTGGCGCAGATCAACCCCGACGTGCGGGTGGTCGCGCTGGCCGAGCGCGCCGAGGGCGAGCGGCTCGACGCGCTGGTGCGCGACGCCGACGTGGTGCTCGACTGCAGCGACAACTTCGCGACCCGGCACGCGGTCAACCGCGCCTGCGTCGCGGCCGGCGTGCCGCTGGTGTCGGGCGCGGCGATCCGCTTCGACGGCCAGATCAGCGTGTTCGATGCGCGCGGCGACGGCCCCTGCTACGCCTGCCTGTTCGCGCCGGACCAGCAGTTCGAGGAAGTGCAGTGCGCGACGATGGGCGTGTTCGCGCCGCTGGTCGGCATCGTCGGCGCGATGCAGGCGGCCGAGGCGCTGAAGCTGGTGGCCGGCATCGGCCGCCCGCTCGCCGGCCGGCTGCTGCTGCTCGACGCGCGCGCGATGGAATGGACCTCGATCACGATCGGCCGCAATCCGGCCTGCCCGATCTGCGGCGGCGCGCACGCGCAAACCGCCTGATCCCTCCGCTTCCTCTTTCCCTTTTCCGCAGCAACATCGCCGATGCCGTTCGCCGACCTGATCCGCCTGCTCGTCCTCGCCGCCATCTGGGGCGCCTCGTTCCTGTTCCTGCGCATCGTCGCGCCCGCGCTCGGCACCTTCTGGACCGCCGAGCTGCGGGTGGCGATCGCCGGCGCGGCGATGCTGCTGTTCCTGCTGACGACGCGGCGCGGCTTGCCGGTCCGCGCGCACTGGCGCGACTACCTGGTGCTCGGCCTGTTCAATTCGGCGCTGCCGTTCTCGCTGTACGCGTTCGCGGCCGTCACCCTGCCGGCCGGCTATCTGGCCATCGTCAACGCTACCAGCCCGTTGTGGGGGGTGCTGGTCGGCGCGGCGATGCTGGGCGAGACGCCGACCCCGCGCAAGCTCGCGGGTCTCGCAGCGGGGGTCGCGGGCGTGGCGCTGCTGGTGCGGCTCGGACCGGCGCCGATCACGCCGCAACTGCTGGTCGCGTCGACCGCCGGCATGGGCGCGGCGGTCTCGTATGCGTTTGCCGGCGCGCTGTCGAAGAAGGCAACGCGGCGGCTGTCGCCGCTGTCGATGGCGACCGGCTCGCAACTCGGCGCCGCGGTCTGCCTGCTGCCGTTCGCACTGCCGTCGGCGCCGCCGGCCGCGCCGGGGTCGACGGTGATCGGCGCGCTGCTCGGGCTGGCGCTGGTCTGCACCTCGGTGGCCTACGTGTTCTACTTCAAGCTGATCGCCACCGTCGGCCCGACGCGTGCGCTGACGGTGACCTTCCTGATCCCGCTGTTCGCACTGTTCTGGGCCGCGCTGCTGCTGCACGAGCCGGTGACGGTGAACATGCTGGCCGGCTGCGCGATGGTGGCGGTCGCGACCTGGCTGGTCACGTTCGAGTCGCGGGCCGCGCGCGCCTGATCTTAGCTGCCGCGCTTGGCGAACCAGATGCCGGCCACCAGCAGCAGGCCGCCGGCCGCCTGCAGCGGGCCGACCGCTTCGCCGAACAATACCCACGCGGCCAGCGTCGCGGTCAGCGGCTGGATCAGCAGACTGACCGACGACAGCGACGCCGGCAGGTGCGCGAACGCATAGGCGATCACCGTCTGCCCGCCGATCTGCGCGATCAGCGCCAGCGCCACCAGCGGCAGCCAGCCGGCCGCCTGCGCCGGCCAGAAGCCGCCGGGCGACAGCAGCGCCGGCGCCAGCAGCGCCAGCGCGGTGATGCTGGTGCTCCACGCCATCAGCCGCGCGGTCGAATAGGCATCGCGTGCCGACTTGATCGACAGCTGGTAGGCCGCGTAGAACATCGCGCTGCCCAGGCCCATCGCGTCGCCGAGCAGGTGGTTGCCGCCGGCAGCCGGCGCCCCCGGCGGAGGCGAGCCGACCAACGCATGCGGCCCGACCAGCAGCAGCGCGCCGGCCAGCGCCAGCGCCATGCCGGCCAGGAAGGCCGGCGCGAAGCGCGTCCGGTAGGCCAGCCACATCCACAGCGCGATGAACACCGGCGCCAGGTTCGACAGCAGCGTCGCGTTCGACACCGTCGTGAAATGCAGCGACAGGTGCCACAGGGCCATGTCGCCGGCGAACCAGGCGCCGGCCAGCGCCAGCACCGGCGCGAACCCGGTGCGTTGCCCGGCGGCCGCGTCCTGCGCGCGCGTGGCGAACGCCCAGGTCCACAACAGCGGCGCAGCCAGCGCCATGCGCCAGAACGCCGACGCGACCGGATTGACGTCGGACAGCCGCATCAGGATGCCGGCGAAGCCGATGGCGATGCCGCCGGCAAGCAGCGCGAGGAACGGCAGCGTGGACGGGGAACGTTCAGGCATCGGGCAGTCGGATTCGGGCAAAGCCGGCGGGGTCTTCGGCCTGCGTTCGCGACGCATCGCCGGCGGTCGGAACCGATGGCCGTGCGGTCGTCATGTCGCGCGTCGCCCCGGCAACCGGCCGGTGCGCACCGCGGCCGTCAGATCACGCGTCGCACGGATGCGCAGATCGACGCCGACCGGCCGCCGCAAGCGGCCGCCGTTTTCCAGGAAGCGGGTCATCCAGACCGTCCGCACCCCGAGCCTCTTGGCCGCCTTCAGCGTGGACAGCGTGTCTTCGACCAGGATGCAGCGGTGCGCCGGCGTGCATTCCCGCGCCAGCAGCCGGCGCAACATCAGCCGCGACGGCTTCGGCCGCAGCCGGCCGTGCACCCGCATCGACTCGATCGCGATGTGCCGGGCGAAGCGGCGGTGCAGGCCGAGCCGCCGCACCACTTCCTTCGAATAGCGCAGCGGCGCGTTGGTGAGCAGAATCTTGCGGCCCGGCAGCCGGTCGAGCAGCGCGGCCAGCCCGCGCTCGGCGCGGATCATCGCGGCCAAGTCGTCGAAGCGGTGCGCCTCGGCCAGGAAGTCGGCCATCTTCACCCGATGGTGCAGGATCATGCCGAGCAGCGTCGCGCCGTAGCGCCGCCAGTAGTCTTGCCGTGCGGCCTCGACCGCCGCGTCGTCGTGCGGCAGGCCGGCTTCGCGTAGCGTGCGCGCGATCGCGCGGTTCATGTTGGCGTGGATCGCCGGGAAGATCGCGTGCGACGCGTCGTGCAGCGTGTTGTCGAGGTCGAACAGCCAGAGCGGAGTGGAAGCCACGCGCGATGCGAAGAGGGAAAAGAGGCGCGCCGCGCGAGTGCGCGACGGCGGGGATCGGAATCAGTGCGAGCGGATCATCGTGCCGAACGCCTGCTCGGTCAGCACTTCCAGCAGCAGCGAATGCTCGATGCGACCGTCGATGATGTGCACCGTGTTCACGCCGGATTTCGCGGCGTCCAGCGCGGACGAAATTTTCGGCAGCATGCCGCCGGAAATGGTGCCGTCGGCGAACATCTCGTCGATCTCGCGCGCCGACAGGTCGGTCAGCAGCTTGCCCTGCTTGTCCTGCACGCCGGCGATGTTGGTCATCATGATCAGCTTTTCCGCGCGCAGGATCTCGGCGATCTTGCCGGCCACGAGATCCGCGTTGATGTTGTAGGCCTTGCCGTCCTCGCCGAAGCCGATCGGCGAGATGATCGGGATGAAGGCGTCGTCCTGCAGGGCTTTCACCACCGCCGGGTTGATCGCCTCGATCTCGCCGACGAAGCCGAGGTCGACGAAGTCGCCCGGCTTCTCGCGGTCCGGCATCTTCAGCTTGCGCGCCCGGATCAGGCCGCCGTCCTTGCCGGTCAGGCCGACCGCCTGGCCGCCGTAGTGGTTGATCAGCATCACGATGTCCTGCTGGACCTCGCCGCCCAACACCCACTCGACCACTTCCATGGTTTCCTCGTCGGTGATCCGCATGCCCTGCACGAAGGTGCCCTGCTTGCCGATCTTCTTCAGCGCGTTGTCGATCTGCGGGCCGCCGCCGTGCACCACCACCGGGTTCATGCCGACCAGCTTCAGCAGAATCACGTCGCGCGCGAAGCCGTGCTTCAGGCGCTCCTCGGTCATCGCGTTGCCGCCGTATTTGACGACGATGGTCTTGCCGTGGAACTTGCGGATGTAGGGCAGCGCCTCGGCGAGGATTTCCGCCTTGATCTGCAGGGAAACGTTGGAGGGATCGGTCGACTCGCTCATGACAGGCCTCGATGAATGGATGCGCGATTTTACAGGAATCGCCGTGCGTCCCGGACCGCCGGCGATTCGTCTTGCCACCCGTCTTGCATCGCGAAAACCGATCCGCTACGCTGAGGTTTCCCGAGGAACATCGCCGCCTCATGACCACTCCCCTGCACCAGCAACTCGAAGCGCTGCGCCCCGCCCTGCTGCGGTTCGCGACCCTGCAACTGCGCAATCCCGCGCTGGCGGAAGACGTGGTCCAGGACGCGCTGGTCGCCGTGCTCGAAAAGCCGGACCGCTATGCCGGCCTGTCCTCGCTGCGCACCTACGTCACGGGCATCATGAAGCACAAGATCGTCGACGCGCTGCGCGCCGCCGGCCGCGAGCGGCCGATCGAGACGGGAGAGGAGGACGCCGAGACCGACGTGATCGACGCGCTGTTCAAGCCTGACGGCCACACCTGGGACAAGGCGCGCCACTGGGGCGATCCGGACGCAACGCTGGAGCGCAAGGATTTCTTCCGGGTGCTGGAACTGTGCATGGAAAAGCTGCCGCCGAAGACCGCGCGCATCTTCATGATGCGGGAATGGCTGGAGCTCGAAACCGACGAGATCTGCAAGGAACTCGGCATTTCCGCGTCTAATGCCTGGGTGATGCTGTACCGCGCCCGCCTGCGGCTGCGCGAATGCCTGGACCTGAACTGGTTCGGCAAGCGGCCCGAATCCTGCTGACCCGGCGAGGACACCGCGATGGGATGGAAACCGACCTGCAGGGAAGTGCACCGGCTGATCTCCGAAGACATGGACCGCCCGCTGTCGCCCGTGGAACGCCTGCGCATGAGCCTGCACCTGCGCATCTGCGACGTCTGCAGCACCTTCAACCGCCAGATGCAACTGCTGCGGCTGGCGATGCGCCGGATCGTTCCGGGAGAGGGCGGAGGCGAGGAAGGCAACGACCCGGACGGCAGTTCCTGATCGCGGTCTGAGTCTGTTTCAGAACCGTCTGTTTCAAAACCGTCGCGAGCGGTTCGAGTCCGGTCCGAGAAACCCTTGCGGGGCACGCCCGGGCTGGCAAACCCGAACCCGCAGCTCAACCGATTCCGCGGGCGGGAAGCATGCTCCCCGAAACCCCTGCTCGCCGTCAGGCACGGCTAGCATCGCAGGACCGAAATCGGGCCGCGCCACCGCTTCAAACGGGTTTTCAAACAGACTCTCAGGATTTCTCGCAGGGGCGCGATGCATGCGGCGGCAGCGTCGCGTCGAGACGACCGACGGCAGCGCGCGCAGCGGCGTCGAGATCGCGCAGCCGGAACACCACCCTGCCGGTGTTGACCTTGCGCTCGGCGATATTCGCGCCGTGCACCCCGCGCCGCTCCAATCCGGCCAGATGCGTCTCGGCCGCGTCGCGCACTTTGAACACGCCGAGCGACACCTGGTTGCGCAGCCCCGCGCTTTCCGGAAACACGAAATAGTCCTTCACGCCGAGCTGCTGCAGGTCCGCCACCTTGCGCTGCGCATCCTCGCGCGTGCCGTCGGTCGGCATGTAGACGATGTAGCTGCCGACCTCCTGCACCGGCTGCCGGCTGACGCGGTCGCCGAGGCCGAGCGCGACCAGTTGCGCGGCGACGTCGTCGGCGTCGGCGGCCGTGAAATTGCCGAGCTCGAGGCAGGACGACGCCGGCGCTGCAGCGACCGGCGGATTCGGCGCGGGAGCGGCGGGAGCAGCGGAAGCGGGCGGGGCAGCGGGAGCGGGCGGGGCGGCCGGCGTTGCGGCCTTGGCCGGCGCCGGACCCGGCAGTTCGGACAGCACGCGGATGCTTTCCGGATGCAGTTGCGCGGCGATCCGGCCGGGCTCCCGGCCGTCGGCCGCGGCCGTGTCGCCGTGCCGGAAATTCAGCCACAGCATTGCAAGATTGGCGATCACGAGGATCCAGACGGCGATTTTCATCGTTCCGAGGGCGCGCCCGAAGGCGAAAGCGGTTGGAAGAACGGCCGGCGCAGCGAGGCAGCATGCAGCCCGGCGAGCACCAGTTGCGGGATCGACTGGTGACCGATGCGCAGCGATGGCGCGACATAGGCGGCCGCGCCGCCCGAGAGGATGCACAGCGGCGTGGCCCCGCTGCGCGCGGCGTGCGCGGCGACGGCGCGCTCGATCGCGCCGGCCTGCGCGGCGACGCAGCCGGCAGCGATGGCCGCTTCGGTATGGTCGGCGATACAGCCCGGCGGCCCGCCGGCCAGCGCGGTGTCGGCGATGCGCGGCAATTGCGCGGTCCTGCCTGCCAGCGACTGAGCCATCGTGCCGAGCCCGGGCAGGATCATCCCGCCGGAGAAGAAGCCGTCGGCGTCGAGCGCGTCCACCGTGGTGGCGGTGCCGCAGGTGGCGACCACCAGCGGCCGGTCCGGAAACAGCGCGCGCGCGCCGATCAGGCTCGCGAAGCGATCGCAGCCGAGCCGGTGCGGATCGCGGTACCCGTTGCGCACGCCGGCCAGTTCCGGCACCGATGCAAAACGTTCCAGCACCGGCGCTTCGCCGAATGCGGCGGCGATCGCGTCGGCCAGCGCCGCCTCGGTCGCCGCGCCGGCGACGTTCGACAGCACCGCCCGGGACACCGGGCCGCCGGCGTCACGCCACGCCGCGGCCAGCGTGCCGAGATCGGCATGCGCCACGCCGCCGCCGGCCAGCCAACGGCCCGGCGTATCCGTATCGGCGTGCGCCATCGCCCACTTGACGCGGGTGTTGCCGGCATCGATCAGCAGCAGCATCGGCAGCGTCGTCCGCATCGCTCCGGCCGCCGCGCGCAGCGACACGTCGCCGGCGCCCACGGCAATGCGTCCGCCGGGGGTGTCGAGCAGCAGGCAGCCGGAGGCATCGACGCCGGCGGCGACGCCCTCGTGCAGCAGCCGGTCGCGGTCCAGGATGCGGACCGCCTCGCCGGCATACGCGTGGCGCGCATTCCAGGCCGGCACGAACGGCGCCAGGCCTTCCGCGTCGAAGCGGTCGAGCGCGTCGGCCAGCGCATCCAGCAGCGCCGCCGCCAGCGCGCAGCGGTCGACCATTTCCGGCGGCGGCAGGCCGGCGACCGGGCGGCCGATCCGTTCGCTCCAGCCGGGCGGCAGCGTGCCGTTGATGCCGATGCCGACCACCGCGCGCGCGCCGCCGTCCGGCGCCGGCGGACCGGCCTCGATCAGGATGCCGGCCAGTTTGGCGCCGTCGCGCAGCACATCGTTGGGCCACTTGAGCGCGACCGGCACGCCGCACCGCTGCAGCGCGTCGGCCACCGCGACGCCGACCGCCAGCGGCAGGCCGGCCAGACCATGCATCGGCCGGCGAAACCGCCATGCGAGCGAAAACGCCAGCGCGCCGGGCGGCGTTTCCCAGCGGCGGCCGGCGCGCCCGCGGCCGGCGCTCTGGCGATGCGCCAGGCGCAGCAGCGGCGCGTCGAGCGACGGCAGGCGCTGCATCAGGTCGGCGTTGGTGGAACCGGTTTCGTCGACGACTTCGATGGCGACGCGCGAAGCGCTGCGCGCGCGGGCGGCGAGATGCCGAGCGGAGAACGGGGAAGACATGGCGCACATTGTAGCGGCGCGGCGCGCGCCGGGACGATTCCGGCGCCGCGCGCACCGTCCTTTTCTGCGGCGTTCTCCCTTACACTTGACGCATGCCTGCCGCCCGACCGCCCGTCCCCGTTCGCCGCACCGGACTGCATACCCGACCGCGAAGCCGGAATCCGCGCCGATGAGCGCGCCGCACCACGACCGCGCCGCGCCGTTCGCCCGGGTCGGCCTGATCGTCTACACGCTGCTGATCGTCTACGCGAGCTGGTATCCGTTCTCGGGCTGGCAGTCCAACGGCCTGCCGCCCTGGGCGTTCCTGTCGGCGCCGCTGCCGCACTACTGGACCGGCTTCGACGTCGTGACCAACGTGCTGGCCTATATTCCCTGGGGCCTGCTGGCGGTACTCGCGCTGCATCCGCGCTGGGGCGGCGTGCCGGCCTTCCTCGGCGCGACGCTGTGCGGCGCGCTGCTGACCGGCACGATGGAGGCGGTGCAGACCTTCCTGCCGAGCCGGGTCTCATCGAATCTCGACTTCATCTGCAACCTCACCGGCGCCGGGCTCGGCGCCGCGGCCGGCATCGCGCTGTCCGAAACCTTCCTGCGCGAGAGCCGGCTGCTGGCGATCCGGCAACGCTGGTTCTCGCCCGACGCCGGCGGCGGTCTGATCGTCGTCGCGCTGTGGCCGCTGGCGCAGATCTACCCGCAGGAATACGTGTTCGGCCACGGCCAGGTCAGCGCGATCCTGTCCGAATGGCTGTCGGACCTGTTCGCCGAGCCGGTCGACCTGACCGACCTGCTGCTGCGCGGCGTGCAGCCGAGCGTGGACCAGTACTGGCTGGCCGAGACCGTGATCAGCGCCTGCGGCCTGGCCGGCGCCGGGCTGATGCTGTGCGCGGTGCTGCGCCGCCATGCGCCGCGCCTGGGACTCGCGTTCGCGCTGCTGCTCGCCGCGCTGCTGGTGAAGTCGCTCGCCAGCGCACTGCAGTTCGCGCCGGAAAACGCCTTCGTCTGGCTGACCCCGGGCGCGCGCGGCGGGCTGCTGCTCGGCATGCTGCTGCTCGGCGGGCTCGCCTACTCGCCTTCCTGGGTGCAGCGGCGGCTGGCGACGGTCTCGCTCGGCATCAGCCTGGTGCTGGTCAACCTGCTGCCGGCCAATCCGTATTTCGTCGCGACGCTGCAGACCTGGGTGCAGGGGAAATTCCTGAATTTCAACGGCGCCGCGCAATTCCTGTCGCTGGCGTGGCCGTTCGCGGCGATCTGGTTCCTGCTGCATCCGGCCTCGGCGCAGAAACGGAAGTGACGGCGTATCATGCTGCGGATCGAAACCGACGCGAAACCGACGCAAAGACCACGCGCATGAATCCCGATCCGTACTACCAGCATCATGTCTTTTTCTGCATCAACGAGCGCGACGACGGCCGGCCCTGCTGCGCCGACTGCGGCGCGAAGGCGGCGCAGGAACACGCGAAGAAACGCCTGAAGAAACTCGACCTGAACGGCCGCGGCAAGATCCGCGTCAACAAGGCCGGCTGCCTCGACCGCTGCGAGGAAGGCCCGGTGCTGGTGGTCTACCCGGAAGGCACGTGGTACACCTACGTGGACAACGAGGACATCGATGAGATCATCGACGAGCACCTGGTCGGCGGCCGGGTGGTCGAGCGGCTGAAGATCTGACGCCGCCCGCGACGCCGCGCTTTCTCTTTCCCGCCCTGCCGTCTCCCGCTTTTTCCCACATGAACGCCCACACGCAACGCTTTTCCATCCTCGGCGGCGCCGGCCAGATCGAATGCGCGCTCGACCTGCCGGAAGACATCGCGCCGCGCGGCGTGGTGCTGGTCGCGCATCCGCATCCGCTGTACGGCGGCACGATGGACAACAAGGTCGCGCAGACGCTGGCGCGCGCGTTCGTCGCGCTCGGCTACGCGGCGGCGCGGATGAACTTTCGCGGCGTCGGCGCCTCGGCCGGCAGCCACGACGAGGGCCGCGGCGAGACCGACGACATGGCGTTGC
>JBQCGO010000189.1:0-2570 GCA_051955575.1 Burkholderiaceae bacterium | reverse complement strand
AACTTGTCGTGATGAAGCTTGGCCATCACCTGCATCAATCCCTGCGCGCCGACCGCGCTTTCGGCGAACGGGTTGAAGCCGGACTCGATCGCCACCACCGCGAGGATCAGCAGCGGGTCGAGCCGGGTTTCGTGCGCGGCGACGTACGCAGCCGACACCAGCATGCCGGTGGCGTCGCGCGCGACGCGGTAGCGCTTCGAGATCCAGTCGGTGACCAGTTGCTGCTGCCGGTCGGGCGTCGAAGCCGCCGTTGCCGGGCCGGATTGCGCGCCGGACTGCAGCGGCGCGACCGCCACCGCCGGACTGGTCACCTGGCTGGTGGTGGCCAGCGTTTCCGGCGGTTCGTCGGCGTCGTCCGCCGCTTCGTCGGCGGCATACGGCGACAGCGCGATCAGCCGGTCGGCGAAGGTCGGATTGAAATACATGATCGCCAGCGCGGCGATGGCCGTCCCGCCCAGCAGCATCAGCGAGTGATGCAGCGTGCGAAGCAGCCGGGCGAACGCGCGGCCGGTCTTCGCTGCCTGGTCGGCGAGTTGCCGGACGCTGGCGTCGAGCGGCGTGGACATGGATTCGTCTTGCATGGAACCTCCTGGTGTCGCAACATGCGCGGGGAGCCGGTGCCGCGCGCCGAAGGGGAGCGCGGCGGCGTCGGCGCTTTGCATGCTGCAACGACGAGTCATCGGCCGTCGCCATCATGCAGATGCGAAGCATCTGCTCAGACGACGATTCGATGACATAGTTCTATGAGCCGGTCCGGAAACCTGTCGCGGGTCCCGGGCGCTTGCCGGGTTCGACTGCTTGCAGTTCGACTGCTTGCGACGGTTTTCGGACAGACTCCGCGAAGGCGGCGCATCGAGGATGCGCGACGGGATGCCGCGAAAGCGACGCCTTCTTACGATGTTCCGGTGTGCTTTGTTAGCAAAAAAACATCGACATCGGTAGGGCTGGGCGGATTGTATGCGGCACGTTTATATCTAGTCAATGTTATTGATTCGTTTTCATATACTTATAAGTAATGATTTACTGCGTTGCAACAGTGCAAGTCCGCGTAAAATCAATGAGTTGAACAAATTAATTTATTCATAACAACAGATTCGAAAACGGCATCGTCTTCATGAAATATTTCGATCTGCGCGACTTCATTGCCGGTCTGGAAAGACTGGGGGAATTGAAGCGCATCGCAATCCCGGTGTCGCCCCATCTCGAGATGACCGAGATCTGCGATCGCACGCTGCGCGCCGGCGGACCGGCGCTGCTGTTCGAGCATCCGACCGGCCACCGGATCCCGGTGCTCGGCAACCTGTTCGGTACGTCGCGCCGGGTGGCGCTCGGCATGGGCGCCGACGACATCAACGAGCTGCGCCGCATCGGCCATCTTCTGGCGCGGCTGAAGGAGCCGGAGCCGCCGAAGGGCTTGCGCGACGTGATGGATCTCGGCGGGCTGGTCAAGTCGCTGTGGGACATGTCGCCGAAGCTGGTGTCCTCGCCGCCGTGCCGGGAAATCGCGATCGAAGGCGGCGACGTCGACCTCGGCACACTGCCGATCCAGACCTGCTGGCCGGGCGACGCCGCGCCGCTGATCACCTGGGGACTGGTGATCACGCGCGGACCGCACAAGAAGCGGCAAAACCTCGGCATCTACCGGCAGCAGGTGATCGGGCGCAACAAGCTGATCATGCGCTGGCTCGCGCATCGCGGCGGCGCGCTCGACTTCCGCGAGCATGCGCTGGCGCATCCCGGCAAGCCGTACCCGGTGGCGGTCGCGCTCGGCGCCGATCCGGCGACCATCCTCGGCGCGGTCACGCCGGTGCCGGACACGTTGTCGGAATACCAGTTCGCGGGCCTGCTGCGCGGCAGCCGCACCGAACTGGCGAAGGCGATCGGCAGCGACCTGCAGGTGCCGGCGCGCGCCGAGATCGTGCTGGAAGGGCATATCTACCCGGACGCCGGCCACCCGAGCGGCTACGAGCACGCGCTGGAGGGTCCGTTCGGCGACCACACCGGCTACTACAACGAGCAGGACTGGTTTCCGGTGTTCACCGTCGACCGGATCACGATGCGACGCGACCCGGTCTACCACTCGACCTACACCGGCAAACCGCCGGACGAGCCGGCGATTCTCGGCGTGGCGCTGAACGAGGTGTTCGTGCCGCTGCTGCAGAAGCAGTTCCCGGAAATCACCGACTTCTACCTGCCGCCTGAAGGCTGCAGCTACCGGATGGCGGTGGTGCAGATGAAAAAGGCCTATCCGGGCCATGCGAAGCGGGTGATGTTCGGCGTCTGGAGTTTCCTGCGGCAATTCATGTACACCAAGTTCATCGTGGTGGTCGACGAGGACGTGGACATCCGCGACTGGAAGGAAGTGATCTGGGCGATCACCACCCGGGTCGACCCGACTCGCGACACCACGCTGGTGGACAACACGCCGATCGACTACCTCGATTTCGCGTCCCCGGTCAGCGGGCTGGGCAGCAAGATGGGCATCGACGCGACCAACAAGTGGCCGGGCGAGACCGCGCGCGAATGGGGCCGGCCGATCGCGATGACCGATGAGGTCAGGCGCCGCGTCG
>JBQCGO010000188.1:0-3245 GCA_051955575.1 Burkholderiaceae bacterium | reverse complement strand
GGCCTGGGACGGGCGGCGCCTGCCGGGTCCGTGGCTGGTGCTGCGCGGGATCGACGCGCTCGCGCCGCGCGCGCGCGAGTTCGGCACGGCGACGCTGACGATCCGGCGCAGCCATCACATCGCCTGCCTCGCCGCCTACCTGCTGCGCGCGACCGAAGCCGGCTTCATGATGCTGCTGTCGTGTTCGGACCCGGACGGCGCCAGCGTCGCGCCGCACGGCGGCACGCGCGGGGTGTTCACGCCGAACCCGATCGCGGCCGGCATCCCGACCTCGGCCGCGCCGTTCCTGATCGACATTTCGGCATCGATCAAGACCAACGGCCTGAGCGCGCGCCTGCACAAGGCCGGCCGGCAGTACGACGACGAATGCATGCTCGATGCCGGCGGCAACCCGTGCCGCGACCCGGGCGTGCTGTTCGCCGATCCGCCGGGCACCATCATGCCGCTCGGCGGCATGGCGGCCGGGCACAAGGGCTTCGGGCTCGCGCTGCTGATCGAGGCGCTGACCGGCGGGCTGGCCGGTCATGGCCGCGCCGATCCGGCGGAAGGCTGGGGCGCCACGGTATTCCTGTCGCTGTACGACCCGGACGCGTTCGGCGGACGCGCGGCGTTCGCGCGGCAGATGGACTGGATCGCCGCCGCTTGCCGCGACAATCCGCCGCGCGCCGGCGTCGACGCGGTGCGGATGCCGGGCGACCGGGCGCTGGCGCTGCGCGACGAGCAGGCGCGCGGCGGCGTGCGCCTGCATCCGGCGATCCTGCCCGCGCTGGCCGATTGCGCACGGCGCTACGGCATGTCCGTGCCGGCGCCGGTCGGACCGTAAGTGTCATGCGCGTCGGGTCGCAATGGCGCGGAACGGCCGTGCCGGGCGCGGTGCGAACGAGGATATCCGTGCCGGCTGGAAACCGACCGCGTCGTATAATGCGGCCGGCGAAAACGCCGGCCGGCGCGCGTTTTCGCGTCGTCCCCGCAATCTGACCGGAATCCTCCATGCCTATCCAAGCCGTCGAAACGCAACGTCTCTATCGCCAGATCAGCGGGCAGTTGCGTGCGTTGATCCTGGCCGGCGAATTCCCGGTCGGTTCGCGCCTGCCGGCCGAGCGCGACCTGTCGGTGCAGCTCGGCGTCAGCCGGCCGTCGCTGCGCGAGGCGCTGATCGCGCTCGAGGTCGAAGGGTATATCGAGGTGCGCATGGGGTCGGGCATCTACGTCTGCGAGCCGCCCAAGGCGCAGCCGCAAACCCTCGACTCGGCCACGGAAGAGGGGCCGCTGGAATTGATCCGGGCGCGCGCATTGATCGAGGGCGAAGTCGCGGCGGTCGCCGCGCGCACCGGCACCAAGCGCCAGTTCGACGCGATCGGCGAAGCGATCGACTCGATGGAAGACGACGCGAAGGCCGGCCGCAAGCCGCTCGAAGCGGACCGGCTGTTCCATGTCCGGATCGCCGAGGCGAGCGGCAACAGCGTGCTGGTCGGCGTGGTGCGGCGGCTGTTCGACGCGCGCCTCGGGACGCTGTTCGACCAGTTGCACAGCCATTTCGAAACCGAGGAAGTCTGGTCGCAGGCGATCGCCGAGCACCGCGAAGTGCTCAAGGCGCTGCGCTCGAAAAATGCCGCCGTCGCGCGCGCCGCGATGCAGCGGCACATGGAGATTTCCTACAAGCGGCTCACGTCGAGCCTGACGCAGGCGCCGAAGAAGGGCCGCGCCGGTGCCGGCAAGGCGGCTCGCACGAAGACTGCGGCGGGTGCCGACGTCGCGGAAGGTGCGAAAGTTGCGAAAGGCGGAAAGCGTGCCGCGCTTGCGCGCGCCGGAAGCGCCGCGAACGCGAAGGGCAACAAGACCGCCGACGGCGCGGCGCGCAAGATGGCTCCCAACACGGCCCGAAAGGCCGCCGAGCCGTCCGTCACGCCGGGGAAACCGCGTACCGCCGTCCGGAAAACGCGTCCCTGACATCCCGGCCGGCGGCACGCCGCCGTATCAGTGCGCCGCTCCCGATCCGGGAAACGCCGCGATCGCCGCTTCCTCCATTCCCGCCGCCCGCGCCGCGCCCGCAATCTGTTCCGCGGTCGCGCGATCGAGCGGAATCCCGTGCGCGAGGCGGTCCGCCCGCGTCGCCTGTTCCGGTTCCCCGGGCGCGAGGATGCGGTCGGCGCTTTCGGCCAGCGGCGACGCCTTGACCCATTCGACGAAGGCATCCGCCTGCGCCTGCGCGTCGGCCGCGTCGAACGCCTTCGGATCGAGCAGCACCGACAGCATCCCGTTGACGATCCTGCTGCCGCGCATGACGGTGTCCGCATGCGTGGTGAGGCCGCCGGTCAGCGCGCCGCCGAAGATCTCGCACATCGACGCCAGTCCATAGCCCTTGTAGCCGCCGGCCGGCAGCAGCGCGCCGCGCGGATCGGTATGCATCACCGCCGGGTCGTCGGTCGGGCGGCCCGCGTGGTCGATCAGGCAGCCGGGCGGGACAGCGGCGCCCTGGTTCCAGGCCACGCGCGTCTTGCCGTAGGCGATCGCGCTGGTGGCGAAATCGAGCACCAGCGGCGGCCGGCCGTCGCGCGGAAACGCCGCGCAGAATGGGTTGGTGCCGATGCGCGGATCGATGCCGCCGAACGGCGCGACCAGCGGATCGCCGGCGACGTTGACGAAGTGAAACGACACCAGTCCCGCCCGCGCGCATTGCTCGGCCCAGTGGCCGATCCGGCCGATGTGATGCGCATTGCGCAACCCGACCGCGCAAACGCCGAGCCGCAGCGCGCGCTCGATGCCGAGCGCCATCGCCTCGTGCGCGACCACCTGCCCGAAGCCGAGCTCGCCGTCGACGGTCAGCACCGCGCCGGCATCGCGCACCACGCGCGCATGGCGGTTCAGTTGCAGTGCGCCTTCGCCGAGCGAGCGGACGTAGCGCGGGATCATGCCGACGCCGTGCGAATCGTGGCCGGCAAGATTGGCCGACACCAGGTGATCCGCCACCAGCCCGGCCTCGCGCTCGCTGCTGCCGGCGGCTTGCCAGAGCGCGCGGACGAAGCGGTGGAGGGTATCGGCGTTGATGCGCAGGAGCGAGGAGCGGTCGGCGGTTGCGGTATCGGTCATGTCGTGGAAGCGGCGGAAGAATGGACGGGGAAGAAGCGGCTGCGTGGAATTGGTGATGTGGATCGGGGAGCCGTCGTTCCCGCGCAAGCGGGAACCGAGTGCACGGACGCGACCTTCGACGTCAAGTGGGGAGACGTCGTTCCCGCACAGGCGGG
>JBQCGO010000187.1:0-3548 GCA_051955575.1 Burkholderiaceae bacterium | reverse complement strand
AGGTCGCCCGACACCACCACCAGGTCCGGATCGATGCGGCGGACGATCCGGGCCAGCGGCGCGATCAGTTCGGGAGCGATGCGGCCGAAGTGGAGATCGGACAGGTGAACGAGCGTGCGCATGGTCTTAGGGCGTGTCGCTTCGCGGCGCAATCACGATCAGTGCCCTGCGTAGGATCCGGTATCGCAACGGCGTTTCCATCGTCGTGACTTCGCCGTCGATCGCGACGTCCAGCTTCGTTCTCCGCGTCTCGATTTCCACCTCCTTAACGGCCAGCATGTCGAAGTCCCGCGCCTGCCGCAAGCGTCCGAGCAATGCCTGGACGGCGAGCCGGACCAGACCCAGGCGCCCGACATGCCGGGCCGTATACAGGCTGAGACAGCCGCCGTCGAGCGTCTTGCGCTCGCCGATGTCGAAGCCTTCGATCACGTATTCATTGTTGCCGACGAAGACGAACGGCGCGCGCCGCTTCTGCACCTGTTCCCCGATCGTCAGCCGCAAGTCGAGGAACGGGCAGCGGCGCAGCGTCATCAGCGCCGAATAGACGAACGCCGGCCATTTCCCCCGGCCCAGCACGCGTTGCTGCCTTTCGCGATGGCGGACCACGGTGGGATACAGCCCGAGGCTCGAATTGTTGACGAAGAAGCGGTCGTTCACGTTGCCGACGTCGATCCTGACACGCAGTCCGGCGGCGATGACGCGCAGCGCGCCGTCCAGATCTGCCGGTATCCGCAAATCCTTCGCGAAGTGGTTCAGGGTGCCGAGCGGCAGCACGCCCAGCGCGATGCCGGTGCCGACCAGTACGGAAGCGACCGCGTTCATCGTGCCGTCGCCGCCGCCCGCCACGATCACCGGCGGATTGCAGGCCACTGCGCTGCGGATCGCTTCCGCGATGCCGGCACCGCCGTGCGCAAGCGTCACCTCGGCGTCGATCCCGTTGCGCCGCAGCTTGTCCGTCAGCACGGCGGCCCACTCGGCGCTGTGGCCTTTGCCGGAAGACGCATTGACGATGACGCGGACAAGGTTCGACGATGGCATCGTTCGTTCGACAGGTTGGCGGGATCGGAAACATCGTCAGGAAACTTCGCGGGCGGCGCCGTCGACAACGAGACGCGTTCGCCATCCGTCGCATCGGCGGCCCGTTCCGGTTGCCTCTCACGGCAAGCGACGCACGCACGGACCCGACTCGAATTTACACCGGACGATCTCGGAACAAGCAGAACAAGCAGAACAAGCGGAACGACGGCGTGATGCGTCCTGCCGCCGGACGGAGCGCCCGCCCTGCGTCGGCTACGTCGTTTTCTTCAACTGGTCCGCGACCGGCAGCTTGCGGATGCGCTGCCCGGTCGCCGCGAAAATCGCGTTGGTCAGGGCCGGCGTCGACGCCGCGGTGCCGGGCTCGCCGATGCCGCCGGGGGCGTCGGTACTCTGCAAGATATGCACCTCGATCTTCGGCGTCTCGTTGATCCGCATGACCCGGTAATCCGGGAAGTTGTGCTGCTGCACCCGTCCCTGGTCGACGGTGATTTCGTCCCACAGCCCGGCGCTCAGCCCGAACACGATGCCGCTTTCGATCTGCGCGACGATGGTGTCGGGATTGACGGTGTGACCGCAGTCGACCGCGCACACCACGCGGTGCACGCGCACGTCGCCGTCGGCGCCGACCGAGACTTCGGCGACCTGCGCCATGTAGCTGCCGAACGCGAACTGGTTCGACACGCCGCGCCCGACCCGCCGGCCCTCGATCTTCGGCAGCGGCTTGTCCCAGCCCGCCTTGGCGGCGGCCACCTCGAGCACGTTGCGCATCCGAGGCGCCTTGCCGAGCAGCGCGCGGCGGTAAGCCACCGGATCCTGCTTCGCGGCGGCGGCCAGTTCGTCGATGAAGCTTTCCACCACCCAGATGTTGTGCGTCGCGCCGACGCCGCGCCAGAACGCGGTCGGCAGCGGCGACTCGTGGCGCACGTAGGCAACGCGCACGTTCGGCATGTCGTACGGCACGTCCTTTGCGCCTTCGACCGCGTCGGGGTCGACGCCGTTCTTGACCAGCGCCGGCGCGAAGCGCGCCATGATCGACGAGCCGGTGATGACGTGCGACCACGCCACCGGGTTCCCGCGGTCGTCGAGCGCCGCGGCCAGCCGGTCGTAGTAGTACGGCCGGTACATGTCGTGCTGGATGTCCTCTTCGCGCGTCCAGATGATCTTCAACGGCGTGCCCTTGACCTGCTTGGCCAGCTCGACCGCCTGGATCACGTTGTCCACCTCCAGCCGCCGGCCGAAGCCGCCGCCGAGGTAGAAGTTGTGGACCGCGATCTTCTCCAGCGGCAGCCCGGTGCGCTTCGCCACCGCGCCCTGCGCCAGCGCCGGCACCTGCGTGCCGACCCAGACGTCGCAGCGGTCATCCTCCAGCTTGATGGTGCAATTCATCGGTTCCATCGTCGCGTGTGCGAGGAAAGGCATCTGGTAGACCGCTTCGATCTTTCGCTGCGCCTTGGCCAGCGCCTGCTTCACGTCGCCGTCGTTGCGCGCCACCGCGCCCGGCTGGTTCTTCGAGGCGGCCGCCATGTCGGCGACGATGGCCGCCGTGGTGAGCTTGCCGTGCGGGCTGTCGGTCCAGGTCGGCGACGCCGCCTGCAAGCCCTGCTTCGCGGCCCACATGTGGTCGCCGGCGACCGCCACCGCGCCTTCCAGCTTCAGGACCTTGCGCACGCCGGGCACCGCCATCGCCTTGGCTTCGTCGACCGATTTCAGCCGCGCACCGAACACCGGCGCCGCGGCGACGGTTGCGATCAGCAGGCCGGGCTGGCGCGCGTCGATGCCGAACTGCGCGCGGCCGTCGACCTTGACCGGCGTGTCGAGCCGCTTGTGCGGCTTGCCGACGAGCCGGAATTCGGATGCCGGCTTCAGCGCCACCTTGTCGGGCATCGGCATCTTCGACGCTTCCTCCACCAGTTCGCCGTAGCCCAGCGAGCGGCCGCTGGCTGGATGCATGACCTTGCCGTCGCGTGCCTTGCACGACGCGGGATCGACGTTCCAGCGCTGCGCGGCCACGCTGATCAGCAGCGTGCGCGCCTTCGCGCCGGCCTCGCGCATCGGCTGCCACGCGCCGCGCACCGAGGTCGAGCCGCCGGTGACCTGGCCGCCCAGCAGCGGATCGGCGTAGAGCGCGTTGTTGGCAGGCGCCTGTTCCAGCCTGACCTTGGACAGGTCGACTTCCAGCTCCTCGGCCAGCAGCATCGGGATCGAGGTGAAGGTTCCCTGTCCCATCTCGACCTTGGGCACGATCAGCGTCACCTGGCCGTCGCGGTCGATGCGGATGAAAGCGTTGTGCGCCAGCCCGGGGGCGCGGTCCGAGAGCTGGGTGGTCTTGCGGCCGACGCCGGCTTCCGGCGGCCGTTCGTCGCGCGATTTTTCCTCGGCGCGCGCCGGCAGGTACAGCCCGATCAGCAGCGCGCCGCCGGTCTGCAGGAAGCGGCGGCGGGACGGCGAAGCGTTCTCGTCCGGGAGCAAGGATGCGGATGCGTCGAGTCGTTCCATCTCACGCCTCCTTG
>JBQCGO010000186.1:0-3865 GCA_051955575.1 Burkholderiaceae bacterium | reverse complement strand
CCGTCGCGGTCGGCCGCCACCAGCAGGTTCTGCTCGGTGTTCGGCCGGCAGCCGACCGGCCCGAACATCTGCGGCCGTTCCAGCACCAGCTTGACCGGCCGGCCGGCCTGCTTCGCGGCCATCGCCGCCAGCACCACGTGCGACCAGGTGGAACCCTTGCAGCCGAAGCCGCCGCCGGTGAACGGGCACAGCACGCGCACCTTGTCCTGCGGCATGCCGAAGCGCTTGGCGACCGTCTGCTTGACGCCCGAGACGTACTGCGTCGAGTCGTACAGCGTCAGGTGGTCGCCTTCCCAGACCGCGATGGTCGCGTGCGGCTCCATCGGGTTGTGGTGCTCGAACGGCGTGGTGTAGGTCGCGTCGATGGTGGCCGCGGCCGCGTTCATGCCGGCGGCCAGGTTGCCGCGGTGGGTGTCGGCCGGTTCGTCCTGCACCTTCTTGTCCGGCTTGCGCGCGCCGCGCTTGGCGCGGCTGAAATCGAGTACCGCGTCCTCGCTCCGGTAACGCACCCGCACCCGGCCGGCCGCGTCCTGCGCATGCTCGAGCGTGTCGGCCACGACCACCGCGATCGGCTGGTTGTTGTAGTGCACGCGGTCGTCCTGCAGCAGGTTCAGCACCCGGCCCGCCGGCGGCTGGCCGGCGCCGGCCTGGCCGTCGTCGGGCAGGCGCGGCGCGTTCTCGTGCGTCATTGCCAGCAGCACGCCGGGCATCGCGGCCGCTTCGCGGGTATCGATGCCGGCGATGCGGCCGTGCGGCACGGTGCTCGTCACCAGCGACGCATAGGCGAGGCGCTGCACCGGGAACTCGGCGGCGTAGCGCGCCGCGCCGGTCACCTTGGCGCGGCCGTCGGTGCGGTCGATGGGTTTGCCGATCACGCTCATGCCGCACCTCCATTCGCGGCGGTGCGCAGAGCGCGCGCCACCGCCCGGCGCGCCAGATCCACCTTGAAGCGATTGAACTCGTAGGGCCGCGCGCCTTGCACGGCAGCATCGGCCGCAGCCGCGAGCGACGCGTCGTCCAGAGGCCGGCCGACCAGCGCCTGCTCGGCTTCGGGCGCGCGCCACGGCTTGTGCGCGACGCCGCCCAGCGCGAGTCGCGCCTGCCGCACCGTATCGCCGTCCATCTCCAGCGCCGCCGCTACCGACACCAGCGCGAACGCGTAGCTCGCGCGGTCGCGCACCTTCAGGTAGTGAGAATGCGCGGCGAACGGCGACGGCGGCAGGTCGACCGCGGTGATCAATTCGTCCGGCGCCAGCGTGGTATCGAACTGCGGCTCGTCGCCGGGCAGCCGGTGGAACTCGCCGATCGGGATGCTGCGCGCGCCGCGCGGGCCGCGCACCTGCACCACCGCGTCGAGCGCGGCCAGCGCCACGCTCATGTCGGACGGGTTCACCGCGATGCATGCCTCGCTCGCGCCGAGGATCGCGTGGATCCGGTTGAAGCCGTCCTTCGCCGCGCATCCCGAGCCGGGCACGCGCTTGTTGCACTGGTCGTAGGACGGGTCGTAGAAGTAGTAGCAGCGGGTGCGCTGCATCAGGTTGCCGCCGGTGGTTGCCATGTTGCGCAACTGCGCCGAGGCGCCGGAGAGAAACGCTTCGGACAGCAGCGGATAGCGCTGCCGGATCAGCGGATGGTTCGCCGCATGGCTGTTGCGCGCCAGCGCGCCGAGGCGCACGCCGCCGTCCGGCAGTTCGGCGATCTCGGCCATCGCCAGCCGGTTGACGTCGACCAGCCGCACCGGCAGCTCGACGCCGGACTTCATCAGGTCCAGCAGGTTGGTGCCGCCGCCGATGAACTTGGTGCCTTTGTCACGGCCGAGCGAGATCGCCTGGTCGACGTCGGCCGGGCGGTCGTAGCTGAAGGAATGCATCGTGTCTCCGGGATCGGGGTCAAAGCCTGGGTCAGGATTTGTTCTCGGCCACCGCGCGGATCGCCGCGACGATGTTCGGGTAGGCGCCGCAGCGGCAGATGTTGCCGCTCATCCGCTCGCGGATCTCGGCGTCGGTCAGCGCCACCTTGCCGCTGCGCACGTCGGGTGTCACCGTGCTGGCGTCGCCCGCGCGCACTTCGTCCAGCAGCGCCACCGCCGAGCAGATCTGTCCCGGCGTGCAGTAGCCGCACTGGAACGCGTCGTGATCGAGGAAGGCTGCCTGCACCGGATGCAGCGTCTCGCCCTGCGCCAACCCTTCGACGGTCGTGATCTCGCGGCCTTCCTGCATGATCGCCAGCGTCAGGCAGGAATCGATGCGTTCGCCGTCGACCAGCACGGTGCAGGCGCCGCACTGGCCGTGGTCGCAGCCTTTCTTGGTGCCGGTCATGCCGGCGACCTCGCGCAGTGCGTCGAGCAGCGTCACGCGCGGTTCCAGCATCAGGTCATGGCGCTTGCCGTTGATCTGCAGCGTCACCGGGCGCGCCGGCGCGGTCCCGTTTGCCGACGTGGCGGATGGCTGCGAGGCTGCCGGCACAGCGGCGCCCAGGCGCGTGCCGGCAGCGGTGAGCGCCGCGACCGACGATTGCATGAAACTGCGCCGGGACAGGCGCGGACCCGCCGCGCGGGCGTGCCGGTCGTCGGCCTCGGCGGCGCGGCGGTCTTGCGGGGTCGAGGGATCTGACATGGCGATTCCGGTGGCGTGGAGGGCGCGGTTGCGGCGCCGACAGAACGAGGTGGCGTTCCAGCAAGATGGATACCAGCGGGCCGCCGCCGGTTTACCCGGCGCACCGCACTGCAGCGCGGCAAAGGCGCTTTGCGGCCGGAAGCCGCGGTCCGTCCCTGTAAATCTTGCAGCGGGCCGGTAGCATTTACCGCCGCAGCGCGCCCGGCCGGTCGCCGAGATCGGCCGCGCGCCGCCGAGCGTTGTGGCGATGCCGCATGGCATCGGCCGGGAGACATCGCGTTGCTATAATCGGACGATGATCACCCAGCGCACCACCCAGCAAATCGTCACGGCCACCGGCGTCGGCCTGCACTCGGGTACCAAGGTCGAACTGACTCTGCGTCCCGCGCCGACCGACAACGGCATCGTGTTCCGTCGCGTCGACCTCGACCCGGTAGTCGAGTTTCCGTCGTCGGCCACCGGCGTCGGCGACACGCGGATGGCGTCCACGCTGGAGCGCGACGGGGTACGCATTTCCACGGTCGAGCACCTGATGTCGGCCTGCGCCGGCCTCGGCATCGACAACCTCTACGTCGACGTGACCGCCGAGGAAATCCCGATCATGGACGGCTCCGCCTCCTCGTTCGTCTACCTGCTGCAGCAGGCGGGCCTGCGGGAACAGGACGCTCCGAAGAAATTCATCCGCGTGCTGAAGACGGTCGAGGTGCGCGACGGGCAGGGCGCCCAGGAGAAGTGGGCGCGGCTCGAACCCTATGACGGCTTCCGCCTGAAGTTCTTCATCGAGTTCAACCATCCGGCGGTGGATGCGACCGGCCAGACTGCAGAGGTCGATTTCGGCATCGAGTCCTACGTCAACGAGATCGCACGCGCCCGCACCTTCGGCTTCATGCAGGACGTGGAGACGCTGCGCGGCATGGGACTGGCGCGCGGCGGCTCGCTCGAGAACGCGATCGTGATGGACGAATACCGGATCCTGAACAGCGACGGCTTGCGTTACGACAACGAATTCGTGCGCCACAAGATCCTGGACGCGTTGGTCGAGCTGTACCTGGTCGGCCATCCGCTGCTGGCAGCCTACGTTGCCCACAAGTCGGGCCATGCGCTGAACAACCGGCTGCTGCGTGCGCTGCTGGAGCAGCCGGACGCCTACGAGATCGTCAGTTTCCCGAGCGCGTCGGCGGTCGCCCCCGCCTACGTGCGCCAGCTCGACGCCGGCTGGGCGCAGTACTAGCAGGCCCGGCGGGACGCAT
>JBQCGO010000185.1:0-3229 GCA_051955575.1 Burkholderiaceae bacterium | reverse complement strand
CATCGGCGCTGGAACCTGCGGGCGCTGCCGTTGCTCCCGCCCGTCTTCGTCGCGTTGTTCGCGCCGCCGCCCGCGGCCGCCGCCTGGCCGCTGGGATGGATGCTGCTGTCGCTGACGGCGATGTATGCCGGCCTCAGCATCGCGGCCATCGCCTATCAGAGCTGGGGCACGGCGCTGACCCGGCAGCCGGCGGCACGCGTGCGGCTTTCCGCGGCGCGCGAAGGCAGCGGGCTGGCGGGCGTGCTGCTGGCCTCGGTTCTGCCGGCGACGCTCGGCAACGGTTGGCTGTGCGCGGGATTCGTCGCGGCGCTGGCGATGGCGGCGCTCTTGCTGCGACGGGCCCCGGCGCCTTCCTCGGCACCTTCTCGGAGCCATTCTGCCGCGGCCGCTTCAGACAGCTCGACAGCGACGGCCGCGACCCGGACCGGCATTGCCTTGCCGTTCCGCGACGCGCGCTTTCGCTGGCTGTTCGCGGTGTTCGTATGCAACGGCGTCGCCGCCGCGGTGCCGGCCACGCTGTTCCTGTTCTTCGCCAGGGATCGGCTGGCATTGTCGGACGCCGCGGCCGGCATGCTGCTGGCGCTGTATTTCGCCGCGGCCGCGCTCGGCATGCCGTTGTGGGCGGCACTGGCGCGCCGCGTCGGCGAGGCGCGCGCCTGGCTGGCCGGGATGGCGCTCGCGATCGGCGCCTTCGTCTGGACCTACGGTCTGGCGCCGCATTCGACGGCGGCATTCGCCACGATCTGCGCGCTGTCGGGCATCGCGGTCGGCGCCGATCTGGCGCTGCCGTCGGCGCTGCTGGCCGGCGTGGTCCATGCGGCCGGGCACGCCGGACGGCATGAGGGCGCCTACGTCGGCGCCTGGAACTGGGCGACGAAGCTGAATCTGGCGCTGGCGGCCGGCATCGCGCTGCCGCTGCTCGATCGCTTCGGTTACGTTCCGGGCGCGACCGGTGCCGCCACCCAACCGCTGGCGGTCGCCTATGCGCTGCTGCCGTCCGGTTTCAAGCTGTGCGCCGCTGCGCTGCTGTGGCGCGCGCCGTTGCGGCACGTTTGAAGACAAGGAGGAATGCGATGAAACGACTCTCCCGGAATTGGCTGCTGGCCGCGCTGCTGCTGCTCGGCGGCTGCGCGACGCGCTCGGACGTCACCCATTACGCGCAGGAAGCGCCGGCGTTCGCGCTCGAGCAGGTGTTCAGCGGCACCGTCGACGGCTGGGGCATGGTGCAGGATCGTGGCGGCGACGTGATCAAGCGCTTCACCGTGACCATCCGCTGTAGCTGGGAAAACGGCGTCGGCACGCTCGACGAGCACTTCGAGTACGCCGACGGCACCCGGCAGCAGCGGATCTGGACCATCCGCCGCACCGGCGACGGCCGCTATACAGGCACTGCCGGCGACATCGTCGGCGAAGCGACCGGCCGGGTCGCCGGCAACGCGCTGCACTGGAATTACACGATGGCGGTGCCGGTCGACGGCCGCACCGTCAACCTCGATTTCGACGACTGGATGTTCCGCATCGACGACGAGGTCGTTCTCAATCGCACCACGATGACCAAGTTCGGTATCCGGGTCGGCGACATCACGCTGTCGTTCCGGCGCCATGGCTGAAGGGAGAAGCGGCTCATGTCCTCGATGAACGGCGGCATCCGCGACTGGTCTGGCAAGCGCGTGTGGATCATCGGCGCGTCGAGCGGGATCGGCGCCGCCGCCGCCCGCCTGCTGCTCGACAAGGGCGCGCGCGTGGCGCTGTCGGCACGCCGCGCGGCGACACTGGAGACGATCGCGGCAAACCGCGCGAACGCACTGGCGCTGGCGCTGGACATGACCGACGCGGACACCGTGGCGGCGGCACGCGACGCGCTGCTGACACGATGGGAAGGCATCGATCTCGTGCTCGTGGTAGGCGGCACTTATCAGCCGATGGATGGCGACAGCTTCGATCTCGCCGCGGCGCGGCGGCTCGTCGACGTGAACCTGGTCGGCGTACTGAACTGCGTCGGCGCGGTGTTGCCGGTGCTGCTGGCGCAGCGCGGCGGCGGCATCGGCATCGTCGGCTCGGTCGCCGGCTACAGCGGGCTGCCGAAGGCGCTGGTCTACGGCGCGACCAAGGCGGCGCTGATCAATTTTGCCGAATCGTTGTATCTCGACCTGCATCCGCGCGGCATCAACGTGCACCTGATCAATCCGGGCTTCGTGCGCACGCCGCTGACGGCGGGCAACGATTTCGAGATGCCGGCGCTGATGGAACCCGACGCCGCCGCCGAGCAGCTGGTGCGCGGCATCGAGGACGGCCGCTTCGATATTCACTTCCCGCGCCGGTTCACCAACTGGCGGCGACTCGGCCGTCTGCTGCCCTACCGATGGTATTTCCCGCTGGTGCACAAGGTGACCGGGCTATGACGCCGGACGAGCGCCTCGCCCGCGTCACGACTTTTTTCGAGACGCTGTCGGCCGATGACGTTGCGGGGCTGACAGCGCTGTATGCGCCGGACGCCTGCTTCAAGGATCCGTTCAATGAGGTGCACGGCGTGGCGGCGATCGAGCGGATCTTCCGCCACATGTTCGTCCAGGTGGACGCGCCGCGTTTCGTCGTCACCGAGGCCTTCGCCGTCGGCGACCAGGCGTTCCTGGCCTGGGAATTCCATTTCCGGATGAAGCGCTTCAGCGCGTTGCCGCAATGCATCCGCGGCGCGTCGCACCTGCGGTTTTCGCCGGACGGCAAAGTGGCTGCGCATCGCGATTATTGGGATGCGGCCGAAGAACTTTACGAAAAACTGCCGGTTCTCGGCCGTTTGATGCGCTGGCTGAAACGGCAGGCGCGCGCCTGAAGCGTCCGCATTCTTGCCGGCAGGCAGTTTTTCGAGCTTGCCGGCTTGTCTTGCATCAAATTCAATTTCCCAACTGAATTTTTTCTTGTAACGGGAGAAACGAAAGTTTCCCCCGTTACATTAAAACCGCTGCAATAGGGAAAATATTGAAAAAAAGAATAGAAAAAAAATTAACGAAAAGAAAATTTTTTCAATTTTCGGGATATTTCTTTTCGGATGCCCTGTCACACCCCCCGTACTTCAAGTTGTTGTAGCTAGGAATCGTTCCCGGAGATCCCGGGGTCATGATTAAAGGCAAATCCGGAGCAATCCGGTGACGCACAGCTATAGGGGCTTAGTAGTCGAGTACAAAGCCAGCCAGCCGCCGAACTTGAGCGTTCTCAAGTCAGGTCTTTTTTT
>JBQCGO010000184.1:0-4156 GCA_051955575.1 Burkholderiaceae bacterium | reverse complement strand
ACGGGCGGCCATCCGATCCCCGTTAGAATCCGGCAACACCAAGCAAGGACGGAGACATGCGCCTGCGCGACCCGGGCGGCGGCCGATGGGCGTTGAGCCTGCCGCTGAAGATCAACCTGCTGTTCGGGCTGCTGACGCTGGCCATGCTCGGCGTGCTGGTCGCCAGCGAAATTTCCTCGACCCGAAGCGGCGTGCATGAGGAGATCGAGGCATCGAGCCGGATCGCGACCCAGTTGCTGGCCCGGGTCGCGGCCATTTATTCGCGCGGCGGTCCGGGCGCGCTGACCGCGTTCCTGCGGCAGACCGGCCGCATCCGTGCCAACGAGATCCAGCTCTACGACCATGACGGCGCGTTGCTGTACGAATCGCCACCGCCGTCCTACAAGGCCGGCCGCTACGCGCCCGAATGGTATTCGGAACTGGTGACGCCGAAGGTGATGGCGACCGTGATCCGGGTCGGCGCCGGCACGCTGGTGGTCGCGCCGAATCCGTCGCGCGCGGTGCTGGACGGCTGGGACGACCTGCGCTCGTTCGCGCTGACCCAGATCGTGCTGCTCGCGTTCGCGTATCTGCTGATATTCTGGCTGCTCACGCGCTGGCTCGCGCCGTTCGAGCAGATCCGGCGCGGGTTGCTCGACATCGGCAGCGGCGACCAGGCGGTGCGGCTGCCGGAGCTGCCGGGCAAGGAGTCGGGCGAACTGGGAAGGGCATTCAACCGGATGGCACAGGCGATCCAGGACGACCTGCAGTCGCGGCAGGAAACCAGCGAGGCGCGCGCGCGGCTGGCCGCGCAGCGCGAGTTCACGCGCGACCTGCACCGGCGCATCGAGGAAGAGCGCAACGAGATCGCGCGCGAGCTGCACGACGAGCTCGGCCAGTCGCTGACCGCGATCCGCAGCATCAGCGCGGCGCTGCTGAAGCATCCCGAGGTGCAGGGCCGTGCGACGGAAGCGCCGATCCGGCTGCTGTTCGACACCGCCGGCACGACCTTCGAATCGATGCACCGGCTGATCCCGCGGCTGCGGCCGATCCGGCTGGAGGAAATCGGTTTCGTCGAGGCGGTGCGCGACCTGGTCGGCTCGGTGCGGCAGGCGCATCCCGAGCTGCGGATCGACCTGCAGGTCGACGCCGGCATGCCGGCCGCCGGCGAAGCGCAGGAAACCTGCGCCTAACGAATCCTGCAGGAAGCACTGACCAACGTGGTGCGCCACGCACAGGCGCGCGAGGTGAAGATCCGCCTGCAGCGGGAGCAACGGGACATGCGGGACGGACTGCGGCTCACCGTCGCCGACGACGGCTGCGGCAGCGTCGAGGCGGTCGAGAAGCCCGGCCGCTACGGCGTGCGCGGGATGCGCGAGCGCGCCGAATCGCTCGGCGGCAGCGTCGCGATCCGCGCCGTGGGCGCGGACGGCGGCATCGAGATCGACGCCTTCGTGCCTGCCGAAGAAGTGGAGTTGACATGACGGTGGAGGCGGCATGAACGACCCGATCCGCGTGATGCTGGTCGACGACCACCAGGTGGTGCGCATCGGCTTCCGGATGCTGCTCGAAGCCAGTCCCGGCATCGCGGTGGTGGCGGAAGCCGACTCGGCCGAGGCTGCCTATCCATTGGTCGAATCCAGCCGGCCCGACGTGGTGCTGATGGACATCGGCCTGGCCGGCACCACCGGCGTCGAGGCGACCCGCCGCATCGTCGCTCACCATCCGGACGCGCGGGTGCTGGCGCTGTCGTCGCACGAAGACCCGAGCCACGTGCGCGCGATGCTGAAGGCCGGCGCGCTCGGCTACGTTTCCAAGCGCAGTGCGCCGGAAGAACTGATCCAGGCGATCCGGCTGGTTGCCGGCGGCGGCCGCTACCTCGACACCCATGTGTCGCAGCGCCTCGCGATGCAGGAATTCTCCGGCGGCACCGACCCGGTCGAGGCGCTGTCGGACCGCGAATTCGCGGTGTTCGTCGAACTGGCGCGCGGTCACACGGTCAATCAGATCGCGACGATGATGAACCTGTCGCCGCGCACCGTCGGCACTCATCTGTACAACATCAAGCGCAAGCTGTCGGCGAGCAACCAGGCCGAGCTGGCGCTGATCGCGGTGCGCAACGGGGTCATCACCACCTGATCACCATTCGACGCGGCTTCCCGCCGCGTCGACCGCGGAGCGTTCCATGTCCACTTCTCCGATCGCCGACGTTTCTCCCGACGCCGTCTCCCGTCCGCGCGCGGTGGAACGACTGGTCGCCGGTCAGGCGACGTCCGACGGTGCCGGCGTGCGCCTGAACCGGGTCATTGCGCAGCCATTGCAGCGCCGGCTCGATCCGTTCCTGATGCTCGACGCATTCGGCACCGACGACCCGCAGGATTACATCGCCGGCTTCCCGGACCATCCGCACCGCGGCTTCGAAACCGTGACTTACATGATCGCCGGCCGGATGCGCCACCGCGACAGCGCCGGCCACGAAGGCTTGCTGGAAAACGGCGGGGTGCAGTGGATGACCGCGGGCCGCGGCACCGTCCATTCGGAACTGCCCGAGCAGGAGCAGGGCCGGATGGAAGGCTTCCAGCTGTGGCTGAACCTGCCGGCGCGGGACAAGATGGGCACGCCGTGGTATCGCGACATCGGCAGCGACGAGATTCCCGAAATCCGTCCCGCTCCGGGCGTGACGGCGCGCATCGTGGCCGGCGAGAGCCACGGGGTCGAGGGCGCGATGCGGAAGGAAGCGACGCAGCCGCTGTACCTCGACGTGCATTTCGACGCCGCCGGCCGTTTTTCCCAGACCTTGCCGCCGGACCGCAACGCCTTCGTCTACGTGTACCGCGGCGCGCTGCGCATCGGCGAGACCGAGGTGCCGGCGGGACGCATGGCCATTCTCGCCAACGCGCCGGACCGCGACGGTGTGGTCCTGCAAGCCGATGCGCCGGCCCGCGCGCTGCTGATCGCCGGACGGCCGCTGGGCGAGCCGATCGCGCAATACGGCCCGTTCGTGATGACCACCCAGGACGAGCTGATGCAGGCGGTGCGCGACTTCCAGGCCGGCCGCTTCGGCAGCCCCGGTTAAGCCCGAGGCGGACTGCCGCAAGCCGATTGCGGGAACCATAACGGCCGCGACGGCATCATCGGAAAGCGTTATCGGCTATATTGCACCGGTGCGACGTTTCCCTGGATGCCACATTCGATGCGTCAGCTTCCCCCCGAATCCGTGCGGATCGGCGGCGGCATGATTGCCTGCCGCCACTGCGACCTGCTGCAGCGCGCCGTCGAACTGCCGGCCAACAGCAGCGCCTATTGCGTGCGCTGCCGCGCCCGGCTGTACCGCGGCCAGCGCATCACGCTCGACCTGATGCTCGCCTACGCGCTGGCCGCGTTCGCGCTGTTCGTGGTCGCCAACCTGTTCCCGATCGCGCTGCTGTCGGCGCAGGGCTTCCACAGCTCGACCACGCTGGTCGGCACCGTGCAGGCGCTCTACGGGCAGGACAAGCCGATGGTGGCGGCGGTGGTGCTGCTGACCACGGTGGCGATCCCCGGGCTGGAGCTGCTGGCGCTGCTCTACATGCTGCTGCCGCTGCGCCTCGGCGCGGTGCCGCCCGGCCTGCCGTTCATGTTCCGCTTCCTGCTGGCGGCGCACCCGTGGAGCATGATCGAGGTGTTCCTGCTCGGCATCCTGGTCACGCTGGTCAAGCTGGCCGATCTCGCCACCGTCGTCCCCGGCCTGTCGCTGTGGGCGTTCGTCGGACTGATCGGCATGTTCTCCGCGATCTCGGCCTCGTTCAGCATCCGCGACTTCTGGTGCTGGGTCGAGGCGGCCGACAGGCGTTACCACTTCCCGGCCTGCACGGAGAGCGCATGAGGGCGGCGCCGGCAACCGCCGCGGTCACCGCCATCGAGCGCGGCATGCTGACCTGCGAAACCTGCGGCCTGCTGTCGCGCACCGGACTGGAGCCGGCGCAGGCGGAAGCCGCGCTGCTGCGGTGCCCGCGCTGCCATGCGCGCCTGCACGCGCGCAAGCCGGCCAGCCTGCTGCGCACCTGGCTGTTCCTGCGCGCCGCCTCCATCCTCGACGTGCCGGCCCCCCTGCTGCCGAGCCTCGAGACCCGCGCGCTGTTCGACTCCGCCGACAGCACCATCATGACCGGCGTGATCCTGTTCGGGACCGGCGGCT
>JBQCGO010000183.1:0-3975 GCA_051955575.1 Burkholderiaceae bacterium | reverse complement strand
CACCATCGACAGCATCGACGTGCTCGACCGGCTCGCGACCGCGGCCGCCTACGAGGAACGCCGCAAGATCGGGCGCGATCTGCACGACAGCACGATCCAGCCGTACATCGGGCTGAAGCTCGGGCTGGAAGCGCTTCAGCGGCAAGCGCCGCCCGACAATCCGCTGGCGCCGGCGATCAGCCGGCTGGTGGCTTTGACCGGCGACGTCATTCGCGACCTGCAAGGACACGTGGCGCGCATCCGCATCGCCGGCCAGTCGCCGCAGACCCTGCTCGCGGCGAGCATCGAGCGGCAGGTCGCGCGCTTCCGCGAGTTCTACGGCATCGACATCACGGTGCGCGCGATGCCGGCGCAGGAGCTCAACGACCGCCTCGCGGCGGAAGTGGTGCACCTGGTCAACGAGGGCCTGAGCAACATCCGCAAGCACACGCTGGCTAACCACGGCGCGGTGACGGTCGCCGCGCAGGACGGCTTGCTGCGGGTGCGGATCGAGAACGATCATCCCGTCGGCCCGGTGCCTGCTTTCGTACCGCGCTCGATCACCGAGCGCGCCGCGGCGCTGGGCGGCAAAGCGACGGTCGAAAACGACGCGGACGGCAAGACCGTCGTCGCCATCGAGATTCCAACCTAGGCGGAACGGCAATGGACAGCGACGAGCGCGAAGACGAACGTGCCGATGCGCCGGCGACCGGCGGCGCGCAGGCCGCCATCCGCATCATGCTGGTCGACGACCATCAGACGGTGCTGTGGGGGCTGCAGCAACTGATCGACAGCCACCGGCCGCGCATGGGGGTCGTCGGTGCAGCCAGCAATGCGGCCGGCGTGGCCGCCCTCGCCGAGCGCCTGCAGCCCGATCTGGTCCTGCTCGATGCCGATCTCGGCGGCGACAGCGGCGTCGACCTGATCCCGGTCCTGCGCGCGAAGACCGGCGCGAACATCCTGATGCTGACCGGCGTGCGCGACCGCGACGAACTCGACCGCGCGATCCTTGCCGGCGCGCGCGGCGTGGTGCGCAAGGAAGACCCGGCCGACCGGCTGCTGCTGGCGATCGAGAAGGTCCATGCCGGCGAGCTATGGCTGGACCGCGACGCCACCACACGCATTTTTCATGCGCTGCAGGAGCGCAACCGCGAGAACGACGAAAAGGCATCCCGGCTGCAGTCGCTGACCCGGCGCGAACTCGACATCGTCAGGACGGTGGTGGCCGAATCCGGCGCGTCGAATAAGGTCATCGCGCGCAAGCTGTTCATGAGCGAGCACACCCTGCGCAACCACCTCACCGCGATCTACCACAAGCTCGGCGTGGACAACCGGCTGAAGCTGTTCGTGTTCGCGATGGAGAACGGGCTGGGAGAGCGCGACAAGTCGTAGCCGCGACAGCCGATCGCAGAACCGTCACCGGTCGACCGGCCACCGGCAGGCGCCGCCGCAGCGCCGTTCTTCGGCCGGCCTGGATGGCGCGGCGGCCAAATCTGCGACAATCCGCCGCATCATGAATCGCCCCGCCCTGCCCGCCGACGACGGCGCCGTCTTCCACATCGCCTTCTATCGTTTCGTCCGGATCGACGATCCCGACGCGATGGCCGCGTCGCTGCGCGCGCTGGCGCGCGACCTGTTCGGCAGCGTGATCGTTGCGCACGAGGGCATCAACGGCACGCTGGCCGGCGGCGCCGCCGCGCTTGATGCGTTCGAATGCGCGCTGCAGGCCGACCCGGCGTTCGGCGGCCGCTTCGCCGGCATCCTGTTCCAGCGCACCGCGTGCGCCACGCCGCCGTTCCGCCGCTTGCGCGTGCGGCGCCAGGCCCGGATCGTCGCGCTTGATCTGCCGGCGCCCGCTTCGCACTGCAACGCAGTCAGCCCGCAGGCGTGGCGCGCATTGATAGCCGAAGACGACGTGGTGGTGCTCGACAACCGCAACAGCTTCGAAGTCCGGCTCGGCCGCTTCCGCGGCGCGGTCGATCCGGGGGTCGCGCATTTCTCGGATTTCGCCCGGCACGTCGAACGTTATGCGCCGGCATGGAAGGCCGCCGGCAAGCGCGTGGCGATGTACTGCACCGGCGGCATCCGCTGCGAACGCACCGCCGGCTGGATGCAGTCGCTCGGCATCGAGGTCTACCAGCTCGAAGGCGGCATCCTGCATTACCTGCGCACCATGCCGGACCCGGAAGCCGACTGGGACGGCGCCTGCTTCGTGTTCGACAATCGTGTCGCGCTCGACGCGCGGCTGCGGGAAGCGGAGGTCGCGCCGGAAACCGTCTTCGCCGGCATGCCGGACGCCGCCTGGCGGATCGCCCGGGCGCGCCGCCTGGCGGCGGACGCCGCGGAAGAATAGATGCCAGCCGCATCCGGGCAGCGGCCGCCGATGCGCGACGGCGTCGGCGCCAGCCGCGTCGGGCTGCCGGAAGGCCCCTGGTCGACCATCGCCGAGTTTCTCGCCGAGCGCTTTCCGCGATTCACGCACGACGAATGGCGCGCACGCATGGCCGCCGGCGACGTGCTCGACGCGGCCGGCGCCCCGGTCGCGCCGACCGCGATCTACCGGCCGCACACCGCGCTCTACTACTACCGCAGCCTGCCGCCCGAGCCGCGCGTGCCGTTCGAGGAAACCATCCTGCACCGCGACGACGACCTGCTGGTGGTCGACAAGCCGCTCTTCCTGCCGGTGACGCCGTCCGGCCGCTACCTGCAGGAAACGCTGCTGGTACGGCTGAAGCGCCGGCTCGGGCTCGACGCGCTGGTGCCGGTGCACCGGATCGACCGCGAGACCGCCGGGCTGGTGCTGTTCGCGGTCCGCCCGGCGGCGCGCGACGCTTACCAGTCGCTGTTTCGCGACCGCGCGGTGGCCAAGGTCTACGAGGCGATCGCGCCGTGGCGGCCCTACCTGCCGCTGCCGATGACGCACCGCAGCCGGCTGGTCGAAGGCGACTCGTTCATGACGATGCGCGAAGCGCCGGGCGAGCCGAACGCCGAGACGCTGATCGAGCTGATCGACGTGCGCGGCGCGCTGGCGAAATACCGGCTCTACCCGGTCACTGGCCGCCAGCACCAGTTGCGCGTGCATTTGGCGGCGCTCGGCATGCCGATCGTCAACGACCTGATCTATCCGCAGCTCCAGCCCGAGCCGCCGCCCGGCGGCGACGACTACGGCAAGCCGCTGCAGTTGCTGGCGCAGGCGGTATCGTTCATCGATCCGCTGTCGGGCGAATGGCGCGAATTCCGCAGCCGGCGCGCACTCGGTTTCTGAACGGCAAGCGCCGCAAGCCGGCGGCGACTTGATATATCGCCAATGTCGGGCAAATCCTTTCCCGCGCCGCGGCGCGATGACCGAACATGTCCGTCAACGGCCCCGGCGCGGTTTGCCGGCGGCCTGCCGTGCATCCCATGCATCGAGACATTTCGACGAACGGCGTCGGCGGCCCGGTGCCCTCGCATGAAAGGAAACCGCATGTCCATAAAGAACATCTTCAACCTGATCAAGCGCGCCGTGACGTCGTGGATCGACGACTACGCGCCGAGCATGGGCGCCGCCCTGTCCTACTACACCGCGTTCTCGATCGCGCCGCTGCTGCTGATCGTGATCTCGGTGGCCGGACTGGTGTTCGGCCAGGACGCGGCGCAGGGCGAGATCATGGCGCAACTGCAGGGCCTGATGGGCGCCGACGCGGCCAAGGCGATCCAGGGTCTGCTGCAGAGCGTGAACAAGCCCAGCGCCGGCATCGTCGGCACCGTGGTCGGCGTGGTGGTGCTGCTGATCGGCGCGACCACCGTGTTCGGCGAACTGCAGAGCGACCTCGACCGCATCTGGAAGGCGCCGCCGCAGCAGCGGCCGTCCGGCATCTGGGGCCTGCTGCGCACCCGGCTGCTGTCGTTCGGCATGGTTCTCGGGATCGGCTTCCTGCTGATCGTCTCGCTGGTCCTGAGCGCGGCCATCAGCGCGCTCGGCAAATGGTGGGCGCCGGCGCTGGGCGGCTGGGA
>JBQCGO010000182.1:0-9712 GCA_051955575.1 Burkholderiaceae bacterium | reverse complement strand
GCGTCGCTGCCCTTGAAGTCGAAGCGGGTGGCGATTTCCTTGCCGGCCTGGTCGACCGCGTTGCGGACTTCGACCAGGTTGGCTTCCGAGACGACGTCGAAGGAAGGCATGGCTGCTCCTGGAAAATGGGGGCGCGACAGCGGCGCGCGGACGGCCAATTCTAGCCAACAACACCCGTCGCCGCCATGCCGCCACCCCCCAGCCGGCGGCTATAATCGACCGCCCATGAATATTCGCACCCGGATCCGGCACGACGTCCCGCTCGCCGGCTTCAACACTTTCGGCATCGCGGTCGATGCGCAAGCCTATCTCGCGGTCGAGTCGGTCGACGCGCTGTCGTCGCTGCGCGCCGATCCGGAACTCGCCGCCTTGCCGCGGCTGGTGCTCGGCGGCGGCAGCAACCTGCTGCTGACGCGCGATTTCCCCGGGCTGGTCCTGCACATGCGCAATACCGGCGTCGAGGTCGTCGGCGAAACCGCCGACGCAGTGCTGGTGCGCGCCGTCGCCGGCGAATCCTGGCACGGCCTGGTCGACCGCACGCTGGCCGACGGCTTCGGCGGCCTGGAAAACCTGGCGCTGATCCCGGGCAGCGTCGGCGCCGCGCCGATCCAGAACATCGGCGCCTACGGCGTCGAGCTGGCGCAGCGTTTCCATGCGCTGACCGCGTTCGATTTCGCCACCGGCGAACTGCTGCAACTGGACCGCGACGCCTGCCGCTTCGGCTACCGCGACAGCGTGTTCAAGCACGCGCTGCGCGACCGCGCGGTGATCGTCGACGTCACCTTCGCGCTGCCGAAAGCCTGGCGCCCGGAACGGCATTACGCCGAGGTCGCGCAGGAACTCGCCGCCCGCGGGATCGACGCGCCGGCGCCGCGCGACGTGCGCGACGCGGTGGTCGCGATCCGCACCCGCAAGCTGCCCGATCCGGCAGTGGTCGGCAACGCCGGCAGCTTCTTCAAGAACCCGGTGGTCGACGCGGCGCAGCGCGATGCGCTGATCGCCGCGCATCCCGATCTCGTCAGCCACCGCCAGCCCGACGGCCGCTACAAGCTCGCCGCCGGCTGGCTGATCGACCGCTGCGGATGGAAGGGCCGCCGGCTCGGCGCGGCCGGCGTGTACGAGAAGCAGGCGCTGGTGCTGGTCAACCGTGGCGGCGCGACCGGCGATGACGTGCTGCGGCTGGCCCGCGCGATCCAGGACGACGTCCGGGCCCGCTTCGGCGTGGCACTCGAACCGGAACCCGTGGTCGTATGACGGCGGGAGGTTGACGGACATCCGGTCCGTCGCCCGCGCAGGAGCCTACGATGCCGGACCACACCCGAGCGGCCGCCACACGCGCAGTTGCCGCCGCAGTCCCTGCCCTGGCAGCCGCCATTCTGCCGCTCGTCTTCGCCGCAACGGCCCACGCCGAGCAGGATCAGTACCAGGACGCGATCAACACCGAACGCCCGAGCTTCGTCGATTCTCCCGACGCGGTGGGCAAGGGGCGCTTCCAGATCGAGGCCGGCGTGCAGCAGGAGCGCGACGACACGCCCCGGGGCCGCGACCGTACGATCACGACGCCGGTGCTGCTGCGGATCGGGACCGGGGATCGCTGGGAAGTGCTGGTGGAGACCGACGGCCGGGTGATCGCCCACGGCCATGACGAGACCGGCCGCGGAACGACCGAGGCCGGCTATGCCGACACGGCGGTCGGCGCGAAATGGGTGATGCGCGACCAGGCGGGCCTGATTCCCGCGGTCGGCTGGATCGGCGAACTGGCGCTCGATACCGGTTCGGACGCGTTCCGCGGCAACGGGGTGCGGCCGTCGCTGCGCATGGTCACCGAGTGGAAACTGCCGCACGACTTCAGCGTCGGCATGATGCCGGGACTGGTGCTCGACCGCGACGAGCGGGGCGGGCATTTCGCCAGCGGGCTGTTCGGCATCGTCCTCAACCGGTCGTTCGGCGAGCGGCTGAAGACCTTCGTCGAGTTCGCCGCGCCGCAGATCGCGCGCGCCGACAACGGCGGCACCCAGCTCAGCTACGACGCGGGCGTCGCCTGGCTGCTGAGCCGCGACTGGCAAATCGACACGGCGCTGTTCAAGGGCGCCAACGACAACACCCCGGACCTGACCTGGACCGTCGGGCTGTCCGGGCGCTTCTAGCGCGACGCGAAGCGGCCGGGCGTAAAAAAGCCGCCCGCAGGCGGCCTTTTTACGGGAAGGCGCTTCTGCCGGGAACGTCAGGCCGGGACGAAATGGCAGACGTAATCCAGCGTCTCGGTCGTCTCGATGTCGAAGCTGGAATTGCCCGGCACCTCGAAGCGCTGGCCACCTTCGTAGGCCTTCCACTCGGACTCGCCCTTGACGCGGATGCGGCACTTGCCCGCGTTCAGTTCCATGATTTCCGGGGCGCCGGTGTTGAACGTCAGCGACGAGGGAAAGATCACGCCGATGGTCTTGCGCGTGCCGTCCGGGAACAGCACGGTGTGCGAGACGCACTTGCCGTCGAAGTAGATGTTGGCGCGCTTGATGACCGATACCTGGTCGAATTGGGTCGTCATTGGAAAATCCTGTCGAATGAAGAAAAGCGCTTCCCGGCTCTGCGATGGCGCGGGGGCGCGGCATTATCGCAGATGCGGCGGACACGTCGTGTCCTGGTGATCCAAAGTCAAGAATAGACAATTATTGAATTGCTTCCCAGCAAGTCCATGCGCGATATTTGCCTGCCTTTCGTCATCGAAAGTCCTATAACAATCGATCCAGGGAGCCTCCATGCATTTTCACCATACGACGCTATGCCTCGCCGTGCTCGCGCTGACCGCGTGCGATTCCATGCCGATGAAGATCGGCGATTCGAGTGCCAAGACAGTGGTGACCGGAGCCGCCGGCGGCGCCATGGCGTCCAACGCCAATACCCAGTTGGAGCACTGCGACGCGTCGCTCGGCACGCTGGCCATCGTCGAGGATCAGACGTCGCCGTGGTTCTCCCAGCTGCGCGAATACAAGCTGTCGTCCACGGTGCCGCTGATCCGACTGCTGGTGCAGCAGTCGAACTGCTTCGTCGTCGTGGAGCGCGGCCGGGCGATGAACAACATGATGCAGGAGCGGGCGCTGGAACAATCCGGCGAGATGCGCCGCGGCAGCAACTTCGGCAAGGGGCAGATGGTGTCGGCCGACTACTCGCTGAATCCGATGATCAGCTTTAGCAACGGCAACGCCGGCGGCATGAGCGGCGCGCTGTCCAGCTTCGGCGGCAGTCTCGGCATGCTCGGCGCACTGGCCGGCAGCATGAAGACCCGCGAAGCGTCGACGATGCTGACGCTGGTCGACAACCGCTCCGGCGTGCAGCTCGCCGCCGCCGAAGGCAGCGCGTCGAAGACCGACTTCGGCATGTGGGGCGCGCTGTTCAGCGGCAGCGGAGCGGGCAGTCTCGGCGGCTACACCAACACCGCGGAAGGCAAGGTACTGGCCGCCGCATTCGCCGATTCCTTCAACCAGATGGTCAAGTCGGTGCGCAACTACAAGGCGCAGGAAGTCAAGGGCGGTCTCGGCAAGGGCGGCAATCTGATAGTCGGCAAGTAGGGGCGCCGGCCCGATGAAAAAAGCCGCCCGCGGGCGGCTTTTTTCATCGTGTGTCGGCCCGACCTTTTGTTACTGGCCCTCTTTCTTCCCCAGCTTCGGCAGCGCGACCGACGGGTTCGACGACAGCAGGCCGGCCTTGCCGTAGACGCCGAGCTTGTCGCGGGTGTCGGCGATATCCAGGTTGCGCATCGTCAGCTGGCCGATCCGGTCCTGCGGCGTGAACGCGCCTTCACCCTTTTCCATCGTCAACCGGTCCGGGTGGTAGGTCAGGTTCGGCGACTCGGTATTCAGGATCGAGTAGTCGTTGCCGCGCCGCAGTTCGATCGTCACTTCGCCGGTGATCGCACGCGCGACCCAGCGCTGCGACGCCTCGCGCAGCATGATCGCCTGCGGGTCGAACCAGCGGCCCTGGTACAGCAGGCGGCCGAGCTTGCGGCCGTTTTCGCGGTACTGCTCGATGGTGTCCTCGTTGTGGATGCCGGTGACCAGCCGCTCGTAAGCGATGAACAGCAGCGCCAGCCCGGGGGCTTCGTAGATGCCGCGGCTCTTGGCCTCGATGATGCGGTTCTCGATCTGGTCGCTCATGCCGAGGCCGTGGCGGCCGCCGATGCGGTTCGCTTCCAGCATCAGGTCGACCGGGTTCGAGTAGGTGATGCCGTTCAGCGCGACCGGGCGGCCTTCCTCGAAGCGCACGCTGACCTGCTCGCGCTTGACCTCGACGTCGTCGCGCCAGAACGCCACGCCCATGATCGGCTCGACGATCTTCATGCCGCTGTTCAGGTGTTCGAGATCCTTCGCCTCGTGCGTCGCGCCGAGCATGTTGGAGTCGGTCGAATACGCCTTCTCGACCGACATCTTGTAGTCGAAGCCGGACTTGATCAGGAATTCCGACATTTCCTTGCGGCCGCCGAGCTCGTTGATGAAGGCGGCGTCCAGCCACGGCTTGTAGATCTTCAGCGACGGGTTCACCAGCAGGCCGTAGCGGTAGAAGCGCTCGATGTCGTTGCCCTTGAAAGTGCTGCCGTCGCCCCAGATGTCGACCTGGTCTTCCTGCATCGCCGCGACCAGCATCGTGCCGGTCACCGCGCGGCCGAGCGGCGTGGTGTTGAAGTAGGTGACGCCGGCGGTCGAAATGTGGAACGCGCCGCTCTGCAGCGCGGCGATGCCTTCGGCGACCAGCTGCTCGCGGCAGTCGATCAGGCGCGCCTGCTCGGCGCCGTACTGCTTCGCCTTCCTCGGGATCGCTTCGTAATCGGGCTCGTCGGGCTGGCCCAGGTTCGCGGTGTAGGCATACGGAATCGCGCCTTTCTGGCGCATCCAGTGCAGCGCCGCGCTGGTGTCGAGGCCGCCGGAAAAGGCGATGCCCACTTTCTGGTTGACGGGAACGGATTGGAGAATGGTCGACATGGTTTCTGCGTTGCGTGCTTGAGATGGGGTAAGGCGGGGAAAACGACGAGAAAGGCGGCCGGGAATCAGCCGAGCCGGCCCAGCACCAGGTATTCGAGCAGCGCCTTCTGCACGTGCAGCCGGTTCTCGGCTTCGTCCCAGACCACCGACTGCGGGCCGTCGATGACGTCGGCCGCGACTTCCTCGCCGCGGTGCGCCGGCAGGCAGTGCATGAACAGCGCGTCGGACTTGGCGCGCGCCATCTTGGCGGCGTCGACGATCCAGCCGTCGAAGGCTTGCAGCCGGGCGGCGTTTTCCTCTTCGTAGCCCATGCTGGTCCAGACGTCGGTGGTGACCAGGTCCGCGCCGTCGCAGGCCTTGGCCGGGTCGGCGAACACGGTGTAGCGGGCGTTGCCGGGCGCGACCAGCGCCGGGTCGATCTCGTAGCCGGCCGGGGTGGACACGTTGAGATGGAAGCCGAGCACGTCGGCCGCCTGCAGCCAGGAATACAGCATGTTGTTGGCGTCGCCGATCCAGGCGACGGTCTTGCCGGCGATCGAGCCGCGGTGCTCGATGTAGGTAAACACGTCGGCCAGCACCTGGCAGGGATGGTGCTCGTTGGTCAGGCCGTTGATCACCGGCACGCGCGAATACGCGGCGAAGCGCTCGATGATGTCCTGGCCGAAGGTGCGCACCATGATGATGTCGCACATCCGGGACATGACCTGCGCCGCATCCTCGACCGGCTCGCCGCGGCCGAGCTGGCTGTCGCGGGTGTTGAGATAGATCGCCGCGCCGCCGAGCTGGTGCATGCCCGCCTCGAACGACAGCCGGGTGCGGGTCGAGCTTTTCTCGAACACCATCACCAGCGTGCGGTCCTGCAGCGGATGGTAGGGCTCGTAGTTCTTGAACTTTTGCTTGATGAGCTTCGCGCGTTCGATCACGTATGCGAACTCGTCGAGCGAAAAGTCGGAAAACTGCAGGAAATGTTTGATCGCCATAAAAGATGAAACGGCGGGAAAACGGCGGCCAGGCGCCTGCCGCCGAAGAGGGCAAGACGTTCGATTATAGGGGATTTCGTTTTGTCCGCCGGTCAACAATCGCCGATGGAGGCCGGCGTGGCGGCGGTTCAGGCCGACGAGCCCGCCGGGCGCGGCTCGCGCGACAGCCAGCGCGCGCACAGCACCAGCCCGGCGACGATGTAGGCCAGCCCGCCGGGTACCCACATGATCAGGCCGCCGAGTTGCTGGTCGGTCAGCGGATCGATCCCCAGGCGCGGCGCCGTGGCGAGGTAGGCGGCGTACCAGCAGTGCGAGGAAAAGGTCAGCAGCGCGCCGAGCGCACCGGTATGCATCATCGTCGTGAATACCGACAGCAGCGCGCCGGCGGGCCGGTCGCGCCTCGTCGTTTCATCGAGCACCGACCACCAGAAGAACAGCGCGGTCACCAGGAAGCTCAGGTGCTGCAGCACGTGGATGCCGTCGTTGGCGAGCGCCGCGTCGAACAGGCGCGGCAGGTGCCACAGCCACAGCGCCGCCGCGTGCAGCAGCCAGGCGCCGAGCGGGGCGGTCAGGATGCGCCAAGGCACCGCGATCACGGCCGGGCGGCCGATGGCGCCGACCGCCGGGCGCCACGCCGCCGGCAAACCCCACATCCAGACGCCGAACGGGCGACCGAGCACCAGCAGCGGCGCTGCAACGATCATCAGCAGTTCGTGCTGCACCATGTGCGCCGAAAACAGCGCGCCGCCCAGCGAATCGACCGGCGACATCAGCGCGACCACCAGCACCGCGCAGCCGGCGAAGAACCATCCCGCCTGCCGCCACAGCCGGCCGCGTCCCTGCCCGGTGCGCGGCAGCAGGCGGGCCAGGCCGACGGCATAGAGCCCGACCGCCAGCAGCATGCAGACGACCGCCCACGGCTCGAAGGTCCAGCGCAGCGCCTCCGACCAGGCATCGTGTCCGGCGTGCTCCCCGTGCAGCGCATGCGCGGCGGCGGGTACGAGCGGCAGCCACAGCAGCGGCAAGGCGATCGCGGCACGCGGGCCTCGCGAGCGGAAGATCGGGTTCAGGAAGCGCACGGCGACAGAAACCATTCGGGAATCCACATGGCGAAGATGACGAGACAGGACAGCGTACCGACTAGCGCCGCCACGGATGCGAGGAAGCGCGGCCCGCGTTCTGCCGCATCGTCCGGCCGCTGCGCGGCGTCCGCCTCCCGGCGTTCGCGCCACGCGAGCAGCGTGCATCCGACGGCCAGCGCCAGCGCGATCAGATAGACCGCGTGCAGGATCATGGTTCCCTGCCGGGCACAGGACGGCGTGACGAGCGCATAGGCCACCGACTGGCTGATCAGCGCCAGCAGCGGGGCGAGCAGCAGGGCGGGCCAGGAGCTCATGACGGGTTTCACGATGTCGCGAGGCGGACTTTCAAATCACGGACTCTCAAAGAGTGGACTTTCAGACGCGGGCCCCCAGTAGACCACCGCGTAGATCGGCAGCCAGCTCAGGACCACGAAATACCAGTACAGGCAATTCTCGCTGACGTCGACGAAGCGCTTGCCTTCCAGCGGGCCGGTATGCATCAGCAGCGCGAGCACGCCGGTGTCGTAGGCGTCGGTCACCTGGTGCGTGGTGTGCAGCGCCATCAGCATCCAGACCACCGAGCCGTAGGCATTCTCGTCCCAGCGGCAGTGCAGCGCGCCGAATTCCAGCACGCGTACCGCGAGGAAGGCGAGCGCGAACAGCAGGCAGACGACGATGCCGATGCGACTGCCGCGCAGGTCCTGCCGTTCGGCGGCGCGCTTGGTGAAATGGTTCGGCAGCGCGCTCGCCAGCATGATGAGCGTGTTGATCGTGCCCCAGCGCAACTCCGGCGGAAACCGGCTCATCGGCCATGTCGACGCGTGGCTGCGCAGGTAGAAGTAACTCATTATCGTCAACGCGAACACGGTGCCTTCGATCAGCATCAAACCGCCGGTCGCCCACCACATCATGCTGCCGTGGCCGAAGGCGTAGGTCGGCAGCGCGCCGACGTCGAGCGTGCGGCCTTGCCGCGATTGTGAATCCGGCCGGGCGCTCACGGCCGGACCTCGGTCGCGACGTGCCGGCCGGTTTCCTTCTTCGACGGCCAGAACCAGGCGGTCAGCGCGATCGCGACCGGCACGCTGCCCCAGACCACCGCCCACGGCGTGAAGATCGAGCCGATGAACAGCACGGTCACGGTGATCGCGCCGACGAACGGCCAGATCGTCGGCGTCGGAAACGTGTAGCGGTGTTGCGGCTCGGCGTCGAGCACGGTGGTGACCAGCACCTGCCGGCTGTGCGTATCGATCCCCGCGACCGTGCCGGCGATGCCGTCCGGCTCCCACAGCGGATAGCGGCCGCCGACCACCAGCAGCACCGGGAAGTTGCCGGCCGGCGGCGGCGACGCGGTCTGCCATTCGAGCGTGCCGGCGCCCCACGGATCGTTGCCCGCCAGCGCGCCGTGCCGGCGGCTGCGCACTGCGTTCACGATGAACAGCAGCACGCTGACGGCGATGGTCCAGGCGCCGACGGTCGCGGTCAGGTTCATGCCGCCCCAGCCCATGTCGGCCGGATAGGTGTAGACCCGGCGCGGCATGCCTTCGAGCCCGAGCAGGTGCATCGGGAAGAACGTGACGTTGAAGCCGACGAAGAACAGCCAGAAATTCCAGCGGCCGAGCCGCTCGTCCATCATCCGCCCGGTGAATTTCGGGAACCAGTAGTAGAACGCGCCGAACAGCGGAAACACCGCGCCGCCGAGCAGCACGTAATGCAGGTGCGCGACGACGAAATAGGTGTCGTGCACCTGCAGGTCGAGCGCGACCGACGCGGTGACGATGCCGGTCAGCCCGCCCAGCAGCAGGATGAAGAAGAACGCGAGCGAAAACAGCAGCGGCGTCTTCATGTGGATGCGCCCTTTCCACAGCGTCGCGATCCAGCAGAAGATCTGGATCGCGGTCGGGATCGCGATCATCGCACTGGCTGCGGTGAAGAAGCTCTTGCCGAGTTCCGGGATGTTGGTGGCGAACATGTGGTGCACCCACAGGCTGAAGGCGAGAAAGGCGGTGGCGATCACCGCCAGCACCATCGCCGGGTAGCCGATGATCGGGCGGCGGGTAAAGGTCGCGATGATCGACGACATGAAGCCCAGCGGCGGGATGAAGATCAGGTACACCTCCGGGTGCCCGAAGAACCAGAACAGGTGCTGCCAGAGCAGCGCGTCGCCGCCTTCGGCCGGATTGTAGAAGTGCGTGCCGACCAGCCGGTCGGTGATCAGCGCGGTGCTGGCCAGCATCACCGCCGGCATCGCGAACAGCACCATGAACGAGGTCACCAGCATCGCCCAGACGTAGAGCGGCATCCGGTTCAGCGTCATGCCGGGCGCGCGCAGTTTGAAGATCGTGGTGATGATGACGATCGCTTCCATCAGCGCCGACAGTTCGGTGAAGGTGATCATCTGCGCCCAGAAGTCGACCCGCTTGCCGGGCGAATATTCCGGTCCCGACAGCGGCACGTAGGCGAACCAGCCGGCGTCCGGGCCGATGTCGAGCAGGAACGCGCCGTACAGCATCAGCCCGCCGAACAGGAACACCCAGTAGGCGAACGCGTTCATCCGCGGGAAGGCCACGCTGCGCGCGCCGAGCATCAGCGGCAGCAGGTAGGTCGCGACCGCCTGCATCACCGGCACGGCGAACAGGAACATCATCGTCGAGCCGTGCATCGTGAACAGCTGGTTGTA
>JBQCGO010000181.1:0-3033 GCA_051955575.1 Burkholderiaceae bacterium | reverse complement strand
CCGCCTTCCTGTTCGACAAGATCAACTTCCTGATGGACGCCACCGTCGGCTTCATCAACATCAACCAGAACAAGATCATCAAGATCTTCTCGGTGGCCTCGGTCGCGTTCCTGCCGCCGACGCTGATCGCCAGCATCTACGGGATGAACTTCCGCCTCCTGCCGGAACTGAACTGGAGCCTCGGCTATCCGTTCGCGCTGGTACTGATGCTGGCCTCGGCGGTCACGCCGTTCTGGTACTTCAGCCGGCGCGGCTGGCTGAAGTGAGACTCCCGGGCAAGACTTCCTAGCGGCCGCCGAACGGCGGCAGCGAGCGGCGCATATCGGCTTCCCGCTTCGCCGGCGCCGCTTCCGCCGTCGGCGCTGTCCTTGCTTCCTGCGGCTCCGGTACCGCTTCGACCGTTTCGGTTTTCTCTTCCTTCCCGTCCTTGTCGTCCTTCTCCGCGCGCAGCCGGGGCAGGTAGGCTGGATAGCGGTATGCGACGAACGTCACCAGCGCCTCGCGCACCCGGCAGCGCAGTTCCCACGCGGCGCCGGCGTTCTGCGCGCTCACCAGCACGCGCACCTGCATCGACTTCTCGCTGGTCTCGACCACGTGCAGCACGCAGACGCGGCCGTCCCAGTCGGGATCGGCGCGGCAGACGCGCTCGGCTTCCTCGCGCAGCGGTGCCATCGGCATCCGGTAGTCGACCCACAGATGCACCGTACCGAGCAGTTCCGCACTGTTGCGGGTCCAGTTCTGGAACGGGTGCTCGATGAACCATTGCAGCGGCACGATCATGCGACGCTGGTCCCAGATCCGGACCACCACGTAGGTGCCGGTGATCTCCTCGACCCAGCCCCATTCGTTTTCGACGATCACCACGTCTTCCAGCCGGATCGGCTGCGTCAGCGCCAGCTGCAGGCCGGCCAGCAGGTTGCCGAGCACCGGCTTGGCGGCGAAGCCGAGCACCAGACCCGCGGCGCCGGCCGAGGCCAGAATGCTGGTGCCGAACTGGCGCAGCAGCGGCAGCGTCATCAGCGCCAGCCCGGAGCCGATCACGATCAGCAGCACCGTCGCGCAGCGTTCCAGCACCTTGGTCTGCGTGTGCAGCCGGCGCGCCTGCAGGTTGTCGACCAGGTTGGCCGGATGCCGCGCGATCACGGTGTCGGCGATCGCGTGCACGCAGCGGATCGACAGCCAGGTCAGCGACGCGATCAACCCGAGCGCGGCGATGTGCTGCAGCAGCGGCAGCCCGTCCACCGTCGGCGGGTGGTTGCGCAGCAGGAGCAGCACCGCGAAGAACGCGAGCACCGCGCGGCCGGCGCGGTTGCCGTACTGCACGGTGCGATGCGAATAAGGCAGCCGCACGGTGAGCCGCAACAGGATCGGCGTGCCGATCCGGTGCACGATCATCGCCGCCAGCGTCAGCAGCAGAATTTCCGGCAGCAGGCCGGTCCAGGCCAGCAGGGCCACGCCGAGTTCGCGCAGCGGTTGCAGTGTCAGTTCCATCGGGACAAGAAGAGATCGCGCGCGGTGGCGCTCCTCTCCTTCGATACGCGGCGCCGATTTAATTCCGGCAAAGACGCTTCGCGGCACCGATTCAATTCGGCAAAGACGCTGCGCCCACCAATCCCGTTCGGTCAAGGAATCGTCATTCCCGCGAACGCGGGAATCGATGTTTACCGGCTGAGCAGCGTAAGCATGGGTCCCCGTTTTCGCGGGAACGACACCAGCGGAACATTGCACTCGACTTGACGGCATTGCGCCTTGCCCCCGCTTTTCGCAAGGAAGGCGAACGATCGGCCCCGTCCGCAGTCCATACGGATGTCTGCTTGCCCCGCTGCAAGACGCGCCCGCGGTCCATCCATGGAAACCGAAATCAAGCTCCTGCTCGCGCCGGATGCCGTCGCGACGCTGCGCCGGCATCCGCTGCTGAATCCAGAGTCCGGCCCGCCGCCGCTGACCCGTCGGCTCGACAGCGTCTATTTCGACACCGCGGACCTGCGGCTGCGCCGGCACGAGATGTCCCTGCGGGTACGCGACGCCGGCGATGCACGGACACAGACCTTGAAGTCGGCCGGCGACGGCGGACCGTGGCAGTGCGGCGAATGGGAGACGCCGGTCGACGGCGAGCGACCGGACCTGGCGCGCCTCGGCGCGGCGGTGGACGATCCGCGCGTCGCCCGGCTGCTGAAAAAACAGGCGGCCGGAGAGCTGGCGAGCCTGTTCGCGGTGCGGATCGAGCGCACCGTCTGGACGCTGGAACCGCAGCCGGGGGCGCGCGTCGAGGTCGCGCTCGACCTCGGCGAAATCGTCTGCGGCGCGTCGCGGCAGGCGGTCCGCGAAGTCGAGCTGGAACTCAAGGCGGGCGATCCGGTCGTCCTGTTCGACCTGGCGCTTGCGCTGCTCGACACCGTGCCGATGCGGCTCGGCAATGCGAGCAAGAGCGAACGCGGCGTCGCGCTGTGCTGTACCGCGGCGGCGTCCGCGCTTTCCCGGACGCGCCGCGCCGGCATGCCGGACCGGACGATGACGGCCGGACGGGCGTTTCGCCGCATCGCGGGCGCCTGTCTCGGACAGATGCTAGACCATGTCGACGGCGTGATCGACCGCGGCGATGCGGCGAGCCTGCACCGCTTGCGCGTCGGCTTGCGGCGGCTGCGCGCGGCGCTGCGGCTGTTCCGCGACATCGCGCCGTGTCCCGCGCCGCTGCAGGACGATCTGCGCTGGCTGCACGACGTGCTCGGCGAGGCGCGCGACGCCGGCGTGCTGGCCGGGACGACGCTGCCGTCGGTGGTTGCCCGCTTTCCCGAGCGCGGCGACCTGCCGGCGCTGCAGCACGCCGCCGCGGCCCGGGCGGCGGAAGCCATCACGGCGGCCGGCGCGGCGCTGGCGTCGGCGCGCGCGACCCGCTGCTTCCTCGGCATCGGCGGCTGGCTGGCGGAACGGGGCGGGCGCGCCGTGCCCGGTACCGAGACCCCGGTTGCGGAATTCGCCGCCCGCGCGCTGCGGCGACTGGCGCGCCGCCTGCGCCGGGGCGGCATCGCCTGC
>JBQCGO010000180.1:0-6980 GCA_051955575.1 Burkholderiaceae bacterium | reverse complement strand
TTACGACCGCGCCGGCTACGAGAACGCGCTCGAAGCGATCTGCACCGCGAACGGCCTCGGCGTGATCTGCTATTACTCGCTGGCCAGCGGATTTCTCACCGGGAAATACCGCTCCGAGGCGGACTTGAAGAAAAGCGTGCGCGGGCAGGGGATCGCCAAATACCTGGATGCGCGCGGTCACCGGATTCTCGCCGCGCTGGATGACGCGGCAGGGCGTTGTAACGCGACGCCGGCCCAGGTAGCGCTTGCGTGGCTGATGACCCGGCCGGGCATCGTCGCGCCGATCGCGAGCGCCACGACGATCAGGCAGCTCGACGATCTGATCGCCGCCGCGCGGTTGCGGCTCGACCACGAATCGGTCCAGTTGCTGAACCGGGCCAGCGCCCAGGCGTAAGTCTGTCCTAGTCGCTCTCGACCGTATCTTCCTGCGCCGCCATCTCGCTGCGGGTGGCGGCGAAGCGGCTTTCGAGCAGCAGCAGCGAATCCGTCAACTGCTTGAGCTGCCGGTCGGAAATGTCGCCGAACACCCGTTCCACGAACGCGGCGCGCTTGGGGAGCGCGGTTTCGACTTCCTGCCGGCCGCGCGCGGTCAGTTCGACGTTGGTCACCCGCTTGTCCTGCCGGTCGGTCTGGCGCCGGATCCAGCCGAGCGATTCAAGCGTGGACAATTGACGCGACAACGCGCCCGGATCCATATGCGAGGCGTCTCCCACCTGCTTTTGCGGACAGGGCTTGCCCTCGGTATGAAGATGGAGCATGACGCGCCAGCGCGGCATGAAATGGCCGACTTCCTTCTCGTACGCGCTCAGGAAGGCGCGGTAGGTCCGTCCCAGTTGCTGCAGGACCTTCAGTCGTTCGGTGGGATTGCTCATCTCATTCTCCCAGAGGCAGTGCGCCGCGCTCGACGTCTGTCTTCGCCTCGTCCCGGCTGCGCAGTTTCAGACGCGGCACGCGGCGCATCTGCAGCAGCGCCACGACCGCCACCGCGACCGACAGCATCTGGCCGATATGGATCGACGACACCAGCGATACCCGCGCCGCTTCGATCAGTTCGGCGCCATTTTGCCCCAGCGCGTGCAGTTGCGCGACGAAGTCGTGCTGCGCCTGGTGGTTGATCAGCATCTGCGGATCGTCCAGGTCCGGCAGCCAGCGCGAGGCTTGCGCGGTCGCCAGCGCGTCGCGCACCCGGCTGACGTAGAGATGGTTCACCAGCGTGCCGACCAGCGCGGTACCCACCATGCCGCCCACCATGCGCAGCGACTGGATCATCGCGGTGGCGATGCCCAAGTGCGCGCGGCCAGCGGTTTCCTGCGTGAAGATGGTCAGATTCGGCAGCACGAAGCCGAGTCCGAGGCCGCTGCCGAGCATGTAGAGCGCAAGCACCGCATGCGGCGTCGACTTGGTCAGCAGCGTGATGCCGATCGCCGACGCGCCGAGCAGGCCGAAGCCGGCGTACATGATCCAGGCCGGGTTCGGCAGGCGCGGCAGCAACCGGCTGTTCGAGATCGAACCGATCGTGATGCACACCACCAGCGGCGTGATCAGCATGCCGGCTTCGTTCGGCGACAGGCCGAAGCCGCCCTGCAGCAGCAGCGGCATGTAGAACAGCAGCGCGAACATGATGAAACCCATCAGGACCGACAGCGTGAACAGCGACGCCAGCGCGCGGTTGCGGAACATCTCCAGCGGCAGCAGCGGGTTGACCGCGCGCTTTTCCTGGAACAGCAGCGCGACGAAGAAAGCGACGCCGGCCGCCAGCAGCGCGATCATGCCGATACGGAAGCCGCGCGTCGGCAGCAGCTCGACGAAGAGTTGCAGGCTGCCCAGCGAGGCGGCGATCAGCAGCGCGCCGATCCAGTCGAGCCGAAGCGGGCCGTCGTGCTTGCGATGCCGGATCAGCGGCATATGGCGCACCACGAAATACAGGCTGATCAACCCGACCGGCAGGTTCACGTAGAACACCGAGCGCCAGCCGCTGTATTCGGTCAGGAAGCCGCCGAGCGACGGGCCGACCGCGTTGGCGATGCCGAATGCCGAGCTGATCAGCACCTGCCAGCGCAATCGCACCGCCGGTTCGGGAAACAGGTCTGGCACCGACGCGAACGCGGTGCCGACCAGCATGCCGCCGCCGATGCCCTGGAGCGCGCGCGCCAGCACCAGGAACAGCATGCTGTTGGCCATGCCGCACAGCGCGGAGGCGAGGGTGAACACGACGATCGAGGCGATGACGAAGTACTTGCGGCCGAAATAGTCGCCGAGCCGGCCGAAGATCGGCACGGTGATCACCGACGCCAGCAGGTAGGAGGTGGCGACCCAGGCGTAGAGGTCGAAGCCCTTCAGCTCGGCGACCACGGTCGGCAGCGCGGTACCGACCACGGTCTGGTCGAGCGCGACCATCATCACGACGAAGAACAGACCGAGCATCGCCAGCAGCGACTCGCGGAAACTGCGTTCGCGGGCGTCGTCGGTGGAGGGAGAAGCTAGCAGAGTGGCGGGCATCTGATATTGGGAGCGGGAATCGTTTGTCGGCACAAACGTTGATATGTCAAATAATAGTAGGCAAAAAAGGTTGATATGTCAATCGAATCGCCATGGAATGCGCTCCAGCCACACCGACCTGTGGCGCCGCGCCGACGAATCCGGGCCGGGGACAGCTTGGAAAACAGGGAAGGGCGGCCGAAAGCCGGCTCGCATCAATGAAGACAAAAAGGCCGGCGCCCCGTGAGCCGGATGGCTCGTCGGAGCGCTGGCCGAGGCCGCACGAAGGCGGCGCACTGCCGGAACGGGCGCGGTCAGCACGGAATCGCGTCGTCCTCGTATTGCGGCTCGCGCACCGCGGCGCGAGCGCGGGGCTCGGCACGGGATTCGATGCGGGACTCACGTCCGCCGTCGCGTTCGGCCCCACGCTCCGGCTCGCGCTCGTCGTCGGCATGGGGCGGCCGGCCGCCGAGCATCTTCATATCGTCGCCGACGATCTCGGTCGTGTAGCGATCAATGTCGTCCTTGCCGGTCCACTTGCGGGTCTGCAGCTTGCCCTCGATGTAGACCTGCGAACCTTTCTTCAGGTACTGGCCCGCGATCTCGGCCAGCTTCCGGTACAGCACCACGCGGTGCCACTCGGTCGCTTCCTTCCTCTCGCCGGTGGTCTTGTCGCGCCAGGTCGAGGTGGTCGCCAGTGCGAGGTGCGCGACGGCATCGCCGGCGGCGGTCTGGCGCATTTCCGGGTCGTGGCCGAGGTAGCCGATCAGGGTGACCTTGTTCAGTGTCGTCATGGCTGTCTCCTTGGAGGTCAGTGAATATCGAGGCGGATGCCCTGTTCGCCGTGCGCCCCGGGCACGTCGAGGCCGGCTTTCAGCGCCGCCGCGATCGCCTTCCTGTTCGGCGTCGGCGGCGGGGCGGGGTGATAGGTCAAATAATCGGCCGGCAGGTCGGCCGGGCGGTCCACCACCACGGCCGGCGGGTTCTTGCGGACCGCCAGCGAGAACAGCGCGGTGGTCGCGCGGTCGCGGCCGGCGGCCTGCATGACCTCGACGATCAGTCCGCGCGCCCGCTCGGCGGCCCGCTCCAGCGACGCCTGGCGCAGCGCGAGATGCTCCATCGTCTTGCGCACGCCGGCTTCCGCCGACTCGATGTTGCGCACCACCTTGGCCAGATTCTCCAGGTGCTCGTCGAGCGGGCCGGCGATCGCTTCCAGCGTGTCGGCGATCAACTGCTCATCGTCGTGGCGCTCGGCGAGCAGCTCGGCGAACTGACGGTATTCCGCCGCCAGCTCGAACGCCTCGAACAGGGGTTTCATGCCGCCACCCCGAAGTTCTCGTCGTTGTGCGCCTCGAGGAAGGCCTTGCGCTCGTCTTTCAGTCGGGTCAGCTCGGCCAGCGCGGCCCTGTCGGGCAGCGCGTTCGCCACCCGGTACGCGGTCGAGAACGCCTTGAACAGCGCATCGAGCGAATCGGCGGCGTTGATCGCCTCGATCAGCTCGGCCTTCTGCTCGGCGGGGATCGCCGGCGCCGCCGGGGCTTCCGCGCCGCTTTCCAGCCACGACAGCAACTGCTGGCCGGTCTCGATGCCCGGCTTGAAGATCGCACCGTCGAACAGGCGGGTGCGGTCCTTGCCGGCGAACGCCATGTGCTTCACGTCGAGTTCGAAGAAGGTGGTGAACTCGTACTCGATGCCGTCGCGCATGATCGGCGCGAGGCCGATCTTGCGCACCGTCTGCTTGCCGGTGCGCTCGTCCTTTTCCTGCACGTACTCGGTCTTCGCGCGCATCGTCGCGATGATGTGGCAGGGGCTTTGCAGCAGCGCCTCGACCAGCGCGTTGTGCTCCGGCGTCACCTGCCGCCAGGCGGCCCAGGTGTTGCCCGACTTGTCGGCGATCTTGCCCTGCCGGTCGAGCGAGCCGCCTTCGCCGGTCCAGGCGTGGGTCAGGCTGTCGACGATGATGGTGGACACGCCGGCCTGTTCCAGGGCATGGATCGCCTCGACGTAGCGCGCCGGCGTGTACGGCGGCGCCAGCGACAGCACGTCGTAGCCTTCGGGCAGCAGGTCGGCGTAGAGATCGCCGCTGCCATGCTCGGTATCGATCATGCCGATGCGTCCGCCGAGGCCGCCGGCGATCAGCAGGGCCGAATAGGTCTTGCCGCTGCCGGCCGGGCCGGACATGCCCAGGCGCAGCTTGGCGCGGCGTTTCGTTGCACGGTGGATTTCAAATACGCTCATGATGGCTCTCTTCCTCTGGTAGTCCTGCTGGTCCTGGTGCTCGTCCTGTTCCACTTCTTCCTGCCGGCCGATTTCGGCATGCCACTGCATTCCGCCGTCGTCCGCCCCGCCTTGCTCGTCCATCCGGTTTCCTGATTGCGACTGAAAAGGTAGTTTTTCAAGCGGCGACAAAACCCGCTCGCCGGCTTCGTTCCTTCAATGCAGGCTGCGGATCTTCACCCGCGCGACGATATCGTCGCCGGCCGGCGCGTCGCTGCCCGGCGGCAGCAGCTTTTCCACGTGCGCGGCCGACAGCCGGCGCTTGCGCACCGCGTCCAGCAGCACCCGTTCGCGTCCCGCGACGTCGCTGCCGAGCGACGGCATCCAGCACACGGGTCTGCGTCGGATGCGCGCGTCGAGCACCGTTTTTGCGTACGCTTCGCAACAGGCCGTGTGCGCCGCGCCGACGTCGCCGGCGGTCAACAGCGGCAACGCGAGTCCCCATGCATAGGCCATCTCGTCGGTCCAGACCACCGACGCCATTTCATCGAGCGGCATCATGCCCCACGCCTCGTCGGCGTCCGGGCGGCCGTCGTCGAGACGGGCGAGGATCTCGGACGCTTTCAACGGGCCCTCCAGCTCCATCCGGCAGCGCGCCAGCGCGGCGAGAATTGAGACTTCATCGAACCCGGCCAGATCACCGGCAAGCACTTCGACTGCCGTCGGCGACAAGGCTTGACCGCATACTTCCGCGGTAACGGCGATCGCCTCCACCAGGCCGCTGCCGGACGTTTCCCGGCGCGATCCGCGAGCAGCGCCGGCTTGCTGCGAATAACGAACTTTCAGTTTTTCCATGCTCTGCCTTGCTGCCGTCGCCGGCCTTGGTCAAACAAACGATGCGTTCCCACCGTCAGCGGTGAAAGCGCTCCCAACCTTCAAAATTCGCACTAATCCGGCGGAAGGAAAACGATAGAAAAACGCCTGAATCGGTTGCATGAGGTTAACTGCGACCGCCTCCGTCGGGTACACTTCCGCTCACTAATGCATCGAGGGGAGCGCGGCAATGACGATGGACAGTGGCCAGATACGACACAAGAACTTCACGAAACTGTTCCACGACTTCATTGCCCGGCATCCCGAACTGCCGCGACGCGGCATGCTGAAACTGTTCGCCCAGCGACTCGAGCTTTCGGACCGCTACCTCAGCCACATCAAGTGCCGGCGCAAGAACATCGGCAACGCGGTCGCCCGGACCATCGAGCAGCGGCTCGGATTGCCGCGCGGCTGGATGGACCGCGATCACGACGTCCTCGCGCTGCCGGCCGACGAGCATGAACGGCTGTTCCTCGAAACCGCCTTGAGCCTGTTCCGCGCCCAGCCCGCCGAAGCGCGCGACATGCTGCTCGCACTGCTGCGACAGCGCCTGTCGCCGCGTCAAGCCACCGCCTGAACCGCTTTCCATCAGCACTTTTCCGTTTCGGGGACATGCCGGTTTCATGCCTGTATGCATATACAGTATATGCTAAATAAAACGGCAGATTTTTGCAATACCAAATCGGTAGTTTTTTGTAAAAATCTGATCCGGGAAACCACGTTCGAAGAAAACGATAACCCCATGAAACAGAAAGAAAAAAAGAGTCATCTACGCATCCTAGAAGATGCGGGTCGGCGCTGATTTTTCAAGCAGAAAAGCGACCTTCTGCGGTGCTTTTTTCGCAGCGCGGCAAACCTTGCCGACGTCAACGAGAACCGCCTCGTTTCTTCCTGTCCCTGGCAGCTCTGGCATGCATCTCCCGCATTGGGACGGTGAATGCCGACATCGACTGATCCAGCGCAACATCGGGTCACCGTCGCGGCTTAGCATGACGAATCGCAAGATGTCATGGAGTCCCGCCATGCCGACTCGCCGCGCGCACCAGGCGCCCGATGAATACCCGATTCTTCCGGACGACAAGCCGACGCCGGACCAGATTCCGGTGCCCGAGCACGAACCGCCGATACACGACCCGACGCCGCCGCGCGTGCCTCCGGTCAAGGACCCGCCGGCCCATCCGGCCGCCTGAAGCGATACCAACCTGAAAGGAGACGCCAATTGGCCGCAGTGACATACCGGATGCAGGACCGACGCGCCGAGGCGGACGTCGAAGAACTGCCCAACGGCAAGTTCCAGGGCGTGGTGCTGATCGTGCGGAATGGGGCCGACGCCATTCCGCAACGCACCCCTTCCGAATCCGACAGCGCCGAAGAAGCGTTGGAGGAAGCCAAGGCGCTTGCCCATCGCCTGC
>JBQCGO010000179.1:0-16461 GCA_051955575.1 Burkholderiaceae bacterium | reverse complement strand
GCGCGAGCGCGAGGTCGCCGAGACGCTGGCGCCGATCCTGTCCGCGCGCGGATTGTTGCTGGTAGGATTGGACATGATCGGCGGCTGCCTCACGGAAATCAACGTCACCAGCCCGACCTGCTTCCAGGAAATCAAACAGCAGACCGGCTTCGACGTCGCCGCGATGTTCATCGACGCGGTGGAGGCGGCGGCCGGATCGACCCGCTGACCGCGTCGGGCGAGGCCGTCACAACAATCGATTCGCATACCAGATGGTCGGCATTCTTCTCTTGACCCACGCGCCGCTCGGCGAAGCCTACATCGCGGCGGCCACGCACGTCTTTCGCGGTCGCCCGGAGCGGCTGGAAGCGCTCGACGTGTGTGCCGACCAGGACCCGGCGGAAGTGAACCGGCTGGCGGCGGCGGCGATCGCCCGGCTCGACGACGGCGCCGGCGTGCTGATCCTCACCGACGTGCTGGGCGGCACGCCGTCGAACTGCAGCGGCCCGCTGCTCGCCGCCGGCCGCGTCGAAGCGATCGCCGGCCTGAGCCTGCCGATGCTGCTGCGCGCATTGACCTACCGGCACGACACGCTCGACGTCGTGATCGAGATGGCGCTCGCCGGCGGCCAGAACGGCGCGGTGCGGGTGGACAACCGGATTCGGCTTTCGATCAACTAGCAAGCACGCGAACCACGACAGCAACCACGACAACGACCACAACAGCGACCACATGATCCAGCGCGAAATCGACATCATCAACAAGCTCGGGCTGCATGCGCGCGCCTCGGCCAAGCTGACGCAACTGGCTGCGAAATATCCGTGCGAGGTCTGGATGACGCGCAACAAGCGGCGCGTCAACGCCAAGTCGATCATGGGCGTGATGATGCTGGCGGCCGGCAAGGGGACTACGGTGGTCCTGGAGACCGAGGGCGAGGACGAACAGGCTTGCGCCGACGCCATCGCCGCGCTGATCGCCGACCGGTTCGGCGAAGGCGAGTAGCCGGAGCGCGCCCGGATGGCCTCGTTCTCGCTGCACGGCATCCCGGTCTCGCGCGGCATCGCGATCGGCCGCGCGCACCTGCTCGCGGCCGCGGCGCTCGACGTGCGGCATTACCTGGTTCCCGAGGAACAGATCGAGGCCGAGGTGGCGCGGCTGCGCAACGCGATGGCGGCGGTCCAGGCCGAACTGCACGCGATCTGGCGCGAACTGCCGAAGGACGCGCCGGCCGAGCTCGGCGCCTTCATCGACGTGCACGGGATGATCCTCGCGGACCCGATGCTCGCCGAAGTGCCGCTCGACATCATCCGCAAGCGCGCCTACAACGCCGAATGGGCGCTGGTCACGCAGATCGACGAGCTCTCCGCGCAATTCGACGAGATCGAGGATGCCTACCTGCGCGAACGCAAGGCCGACATCCAGCAGGTCGGCGAGCGCATCCTGAAGGTCCTGACCGGCACCGCGGTCGCGCTGCCGGAGACGGCGCGCGACGCCGCGTCGGCGCACATCATCGTCGTCGCCCACGACATCTCGCCGGCCGACATGCTGCAGTTCCGCGGCCAGGCGTTCGACGGTTTCGTCACCGATCTCGGCGGGCCGAATTCGCACGCGGCGATCGTCGCGCGCAGCCTGAACATCCCGGCCGCGGTCGGCATGCGCAACGCGTCGATGCTGATCGCGCAGAACGACTGGATCGTGGTCGACGGCGAAGCCGGCGTCGTGATCGTCGATCCGGCGCCGCACGTGCTGGCGCAGTACCGCGAGCGCCAGGTGCAGCTCGAGCGCGCGCGCCGCAAGCTTGGCAAGCTGAAGAAGACGCCGGCGGTCACCCGCGACGGCGTGGCGATCACGCTGGAGGCCAACATCGAGTTGCCGACCGATTGCGTGGCCGCGCTGGACGTCGGCGCGCAGGGCGTCGGCCTGTTCCGCTCCGAATTCCTGTTCATGGGACGGATCGGCCCGCAAGGCGCCCTGCCGTCGGAAGAGGAGCAGTTCGAGGCCTACCGCGCCGCAGTGGCCGCGATGAAGGGACGCCCGGTGACGATCCGCACCATCGACATCGGCGCCGACAAGCCGCTCGACACTGCCGAGCACACCGCGCCGAACCCGGCGCTCGGCCTGCGCGCGATCCGTTACTGCCTGGCCGAACCGCAAGTCTTTCTCACCCAGTTGCGCGCGATCCTGCGCGCGTCCGCGTTCGGCCCGATCCGGCTGCTGATCCCGATGCTGTGCCACGCGTCGGAGATCGATCAGACGCTGGCGATGATCGCGCAGGCCAGGACGCAGCTCGCCGCGCAGGGCGAAAAGTTCGACGCGGCGATGCCGGTCGGCGCGATGATCGAGATTCCCGCTGCCGCGCTGGCGCTGCCGATGTTCGTGCGGCGGCTCGACTTTCTTTCCATCGGCACCAACGACCTGATCCAGTACACGCTGGCGATCGACCGCGTCGACCACGAAGTCGCTCACCTGTACGATCCACTGCACCCGGCGGTGCTTTATCTGCTGGCCCACGTGATCGGCATCGGCCGCAAGGAAAACATTCCGGTCGCGCTGTGCGGCGAGATGGCCGGCGACACGCGGATGACCCGGCTCCTGCTCGGCATGGGCCTGACCGAATTCTCGATGCATCCGGCGCGGCTGCTGGCGGTCAAGCAGGAAATCCTCGGCAGCGACCTGTCGGTGCTGACGCCTCTGGTGAAGCGGCTGCTGCGCAGCGGCGAACCGGAAACCATCGCGTCGGCGATGCGCCGTCTGGCGACGGCCGCGGCGCCTGCCGTCGTTTGACGGCCGCAGACGACTTCGCTATTCTTTGGCTCTTGCGCCGATTTGACGGGCCGGCTTCCGGCTTCAGCTTGCGGGCGCACAACAAATACGGCTAAAGCGGGCGTTCCAGCAAGAGCAGAGCCCGACCGGCAATCCGCCGTCGGGCTTTTTTGTCGGCTGCCGGAACGGCCGGAAACCTTCTCGTCACTATGTCCTCAGCAGGAATCGTCACCCCGCAATCGATGCGCTTCCCGGCGCCGCTGCCGCTGCAGAGCGGCGCGTCGATCGCCGACTACACGCTGGTCTACGAGACCTACGGCACGCTGAACGCGGACCGCTCGAACGCGGTGCTGATCTGCCACGCGCTGAACGCGTCGCACCACGTCGCCGGCGTCTACGCCGACCAGCCCAAGAGCGCCGGCTGGTGGGACAACATGGTCGGCCCCGGCAAGCCGGTCGACACCGACCGCTTCTTCGTCATCGGCGTCAACAACCTCGGTTCGTGCTTCGGCTCGACCGGCCCGATGCACGTCAATCCGGCGACCGGCAAGCCCTACGGCGCCGCGTTCCCGGTGGTGACGGTGGAAGACTGGGTGCATGCGCAGGCGCGGCTGGCCGAAGCGCTCGGCATCGAGCGCTTCGCCGCGGTGATGGGCGGCTCGCTCGGCGGCATGCAGGCGATGTCGTGGAGCCTGCTGTACCCGGAGCGGGTCGGCCACTGCGTGGTGATCGCGTCGACGCCGAAACTCTCCGCGCAGAACATCGCGTTCAACGACGTCGCGCGGCAGGCGATCCTGTCGGACCCGCAATTCCACGGCGGCGACTTCTACGCGCACGGCGTGGTGCCGAGGAACGGGCTGCGGGTGGCGCGCATGATCGGCCACATCACGTATCTTTCCGACGACGACATGGCCGCCAAGTTCGGCCGCGAACTGCGTAACGGCGGCTACCAGTTCGGCTTCGGCGTCGACTTCGAGATCGAGTCCTACCTGCGCTACCAGGGTGACAAGTTTTCCGAATACTTCGACGCCAACACCTACCTGCTGATCACCAAGGCGCTCGACTATTTCGACCCGGCGCGCGAGCACGGCGGCGACCTGACGCGCGCGCTGGCCGGCGCGCAGGCGACCTTCCTGGTGGTCTCGTTCACCACCGACTGGCGCTTCTCGCCGGCGCGCAGCCGCGAGATCGTGCAGGCGCTGGTCAACAACCGCAAGCGCGTGTCCTACGCCGAGATCGACGCGCCGCACGGCCACGACGCGTTCCTGCTCGACGACGAGCGCTACCTGGGCGTGGTGGCCGACTACTACGCCGGCATCGCGCGCGAGATCGACGCGAGGAGCCGCGCATGACTTTCGACGAACTGAGCTTGCTGCGGCCGGACCTGGCCTTCATCGCGCACTGGGTCGCGCCCGGCGCCGAAGTGCTCGACCTCGGCTGCGGCGACGGCGTGATGCTCGACTACCTGCGCACCGACAAGCGCTGCACCGGCTACGGCGTCGAGATCGCCGACGCGCTGATCCGCGCCTGCGTCGCGCGCGGCGTGCCGGTGCTCCAGCAGGACATCGAGACCGGCCTGGCGATCTTCGCCGAGAACGCGTTCGACACGGTACTGTGCCTGTCTGCGCTGCAGATGACCAAGAACGTACAGGACGTGCTGCGCGAGATCGCGCGCGTCGGCCGCGAAGCGATCGTCTCGTTCCCGAACTTCGCCTACTGGCCGCATCGCGTCGCGCTGCTGCGCGGCCGGATGCCGGTGTCGAAGTCGCTGCCCTACGAGTGGTACGACACGCCGAACCTGCGCTGCGCGACGATCCACGACTTCGCCGATCTGGCGACCGGCGTCGGCCTCGACGTGATCGACTGCGTCGCGCTGAAGGACGGCGAGCCGGTCTCGTTCCTGCCGAACTGGCGCGGCAGTCTCGCGGTGTTCCGCCTGAAAAAGAAATGACGACACGGCCGGAGCGCGGTGTTCGCCTTCCTTCCCCCGATTCCCCGATGACTTCCTCTCCCGGCTGGCGCAGTTATTTCAACCGCCGGATGCTGATCTGCGTGTTCACCGGTTTCAGCTCCGGCCTGCCGCTGTTCATCCTGCTGAGCCTGCTGCAGGCGTGGCTCGCGAAATCCGGCCTCAACGTCAAGGCGCTCGGCCTGTTCGCGCTGGTGATGTTTCCGTACACCTGGAAATTCGTCTGGTCGCCGCTGATGGACCGCTACCACTTCGGCCGCCTCGGCCGGCGCCGGAGCTGGATGGCGCTGACGCAGTCGCTGCTGTTCGTCGGCATCGGCGCGATGGGCATGCTCGATCCGCTGACGCAGCTGCCGGCGGTGGCCGCGCTGGCGTCGGCGATCGCCTTCCTGTCGGCCAGCCAGGACATCGCGCTCGACGCATTCCGGCGCGAGATCCTGCCGGACAACGAGCAGGGCCTCGGCAGCGCGGTGTTCGTCAACGCGTACAAGGCCGCCGGCATGGTGCCCGGCGCGCTGTCGCTGATCCTCGCCGACCGCATGCCGTGGCCGTCGGTGTTCTGGATCACCGCCGCGTTCATGCTGCCGGGCCTGGCCTGCACGCTGGCGTCGAACGAACCGGTGGTCTACGGCGCGCCGCCGAAGACGCTGCGCGAAGCGGTGGTGCTGCCGTTCCGCGAATTCGTCGCGCGCGGCGGCTGGTCGCATGCGTTCACCGTGCTCGGCTTCATCTTCCTCTACAAGCTCGGCGACAGCATGGCCACCGCGCTGGCGACCAAGTTCTATCTCGACGTCGGCTTCTCGATGACGCAGATCGGCGCGCTGGCCAAGACCACCGGCTTCTGGGCCAGCATCCTCGGGGGCATCGTCGGTGGCGCCTGGATGGTGCGCATGGGCATCAACCGCGGGCTGTGGATCTTCGGCGTGGTGCAGGCGCTGGCGATCCTCGGCTTCGCCTGGCTGGCGCGCGCCGGCGCCGATCCGCTGGTCCTGGCAGCGGTGATCGGCTTCGAGGCGTTCGGCGTGGGGCTCGGCACCGCGGCCTTCGTCGCCTACATCGCGCGCACCACCGACCCGCGCTACACCGCGACCCAGTTCGCGCTGTTCACCAGCCTGGCGGCGGTGCCGCGCACCTTCATCAACGCATCGGTCGGCTACATCGTCGCGCAGACCGGCTGGTTCGCGTTCTTCGTGCTGTGCTTCGCGCTGGCGCTGCCGGGCCTCTTGATGCTGCCGAAGGTCGCGCCCTGGCGCGAACGCTGAAGCGCGTCATCCGGGCTCGCCGCGCAGCGGCAGGGACGGGTCGCGCAGCGCCGCTTCCGGCGGGGCCGACGCGACCGTGGCGATCGGCGCGACGGCCGGCTCAGCGATGGGTGAAGCAATGGACGTAGCAATGGACGTAGCAATGGACGAAGCAGGTGCGGCCGTCCGGCCCTGCGCCTCGCGCCAGCCGACGAACAGCTTCGGCCGGTCGAACAGCAACGGCGACAGCTTCAGCCGGTCCATGACGAAAGCCGCCGCGATCGGACCCGCGACGCCGAGCGCGGTCGCCAGCAGCGCGTAGACGATGCCGCTGCGCTCCAGCGCGATGATCGGGTCGTCGAACGGCTTGACGAGGTTGATGAAGAACGGGTGCATCAGCAGCATGATCAGCGTGTTCTGCCCGAGGAAGCGCCACAGCGACAGCGTCGGCGCGTGCGGGAAGCGGCGAAACACGCCGATGATCACCGACATGATCGCCACTACCCAGAACATGTGGATCATCACGTTCGGCTGGTGCTCGGGAATGTCGAGCGGCGGACCGTAAGCGTAGCCGACCGCGGCGATGATCAGCGCGCCGAGTGCGATCGATCCGGGCAGATCGACCCGGTACTGCTTGAGGAACACGCCGAGCAGCAGGAACTCGACCGAATTGATCGCCAGCAGTTCGGTCTTCACCTCGATCAGCAGGATTGCCACCAGCAGCGCCATCCAGATCTGTTCCCTCCGGCACTTGCGCGCCAGCCAGACCGACAGCGCGGTGGTGAGCTGGAACACGCCGAGCGTATGCAGGAACCAGTAGGCGCCGATCGGATCCCAGAACAGGCCGTCGGCCAGGTTGAACAGCGTCGGCTTGATGTGATTGTTGGTCTCGAAACCGACGAATTGCGCGCCGAGCAGCAGGGCGATGTAGACCATTTCGAACAGCAGGTACGGCAGCAGCAGCCCGCGTACCGCGCGCCGCGCCAGTTGTCGCGCCGGCCGCAGCGGGGAAAAGAAAAAGCCGCAGATGACCAGGAACAAGGGAATGCGGAAAGTGTGCATCACGTCGCTGACCTGCAGCATCAGCGCGCGCGCCGAGCCGCAGTAGGTGACGTGACCGAACACCATCAGCACGATCATCACGCCCTTGATGACGTCGAGCTCCGCCGTCCGGCGAACGGTCGCTGGCTTGTCCATCGTCTGCTCCTTTCCTGCCGGGGCGGCCGGCGTCCCTCACCCTCGCAGATGCAGCGCCCCGGCCGTGCCGGCGTCGAGCGGCGCCGCGTCGCTGAGCGTCCAGGGGATGCTGCGCTCGTCGAGCGCGCGCGTCGCGTCCGACAGCCAGCGCAGCCGCGAGGCCGGATCGATCCGGTCCGGCAGCGCCCCGGTTTCGGTGCAGAGCACCGGCACGTGGTTTTCCGCGGCCCAGTCGGCGGGGAACGCGATCTCGCGCCGGACGCGGCCGAGATTCCAGTTTTCGTTCTTGTATGCGGCCAGACGCGCGCGGACTTCGACGTCGCCGCTCCGGCTCGTTGCCGGCAGCCGGTCGAGATCGAGCAGATCCGACGGGTAGGGAATGCCTTCCGGGTACGGCGACGCCGGTGCCGCGGCCGGCTCCCGTTCCGTCCCCCGGCGGGTGACCGGATAAGGCTTGAAGAACGGAAAGCCGTACAGCACGCGCTGGTCCGGATACGGGTCGATCGTGCGCAGCGGCGACACCGGGTCCCACGCGCCGCCGGCGATCAGCCAATGCCGGGGCGCCTGGACGCGCATCGCGCGCAGCAGCCGGCCCTGCATCGCGCTCCAATCGTCAGCCGCGCAGAAACGGTCCGGTTTGGCGACGGTTTCGAAGCAGATGCCGTGTTCGCCGTAGCCGCGATAGCGGCCCGCGAGAAAGCCGAGTGCGCGCGTCAGCGCCGCTTCCATCCGCTCGGGATGCGCCTTCAGGTAGGCGCTCGCCTCGGGTCCGGGGCACAGGCCGAGCAGCACCGTCAGGCCAGCCGCGCGCAGCGCGTCGAGCGCGGCGTCGAGCGGGCCGACGGCGGCAAACACCGGCGCGCCGGGCGGCGCGTCGGGGCGCCAGCCGAGCGCAGCCGGATCGAGCGAGAGACGGACATGATCGAAGCCGGCGTGCCGAAGCGCCTGGAACCGGCGCGCTGCCGCTTGGTCCGGCCCATCCTCCAGGGCATGCGTCAGATTCAGGCCGCGATGCAGCGGCGGCGAGACCGGCGCGTGGATCAGTTTCGGGACTGCCGCCTGCAGCGAGTAGCCGGCGCCGGCGCCGATGGCGGCGACCAGACCGCCGACGAGGCGGCGGCGCCGGACCGAGAGCGCGGCGCGCGCCATGCCCGGGTCAGGCCGACAGGCCGCCCGGCCGCGCGGGACGGTTGGGGCGGGTTGGCGGAACGGGGCGGACGGCGCCGGCGGGCCCGGCCGGCCGGTAGCCGCCGCGCGGCAACGGACGCGGCGGCGCCGAACGGGGCGCGACCGCCGGGGCGGCGCGACGGCAGCGCGCATATGCGGCCACGCCGAGCACCGCGAGGAACATCATCGTCATCGCGATGTTCTTGGTCGACAGCGAATTGTTGGCCGAGGCGACGATCAGGAAGTAGGCGATCGCCATCTTGCCCGCGCCTTCCGAGCGCCGCCACAACTGGAACAGCACCGCAAACAGCCCGATGACGAACAGCGAGAGGCCGACCAGGCCGACCTGCATCGTCAAGCCGAGCCAGAAGTTCTCGATCACCGTGACGTTGTATCGGTAGTGGAGCCGGTAGATCACGTACTCGATCGCGTTCGGCGACATGCCGAACAGCAGGTCGTTCATGCTCATGAAGTCGAGCGCGGCCCAGTTGTGCACCCGCACGCTCGCGCTGTTGTCGTAGGTGAACAGCTTGTCGACGATGCGGTCGCCCAGGCTGGTGCCGAGCACCACGCTGGCGAGAATGCCCACGGTGAAGAACGCGGCGACGATGCCGCTCATGATGCGCAGGTAGGTGTAGCGGCCGCGCACCAGGTTGGCCGTGACCACGCACACGAAGTAGAAGCAGAGCAGCAGCGCGGTCAGCGCGAAGCCGGTGCGGCCGCCGAACGACACGATCGCCACGTACAGGATGCCGAACAGCAGCGCGCGCGGGACGATGCCGTTGCGCAGGCCGAGCAGCGTCATCAGCACGGTGCCGGTGATCAGCGCGTTGGTCAGCGGGTGGCCGAGCAGGGCGGTCGAGCGGAAGTACAGTTCATTGACCACCGGCTTGCCGCCGATGGTGAAAGGAATGAACTGCACCTGCAGCACCGACTCGACGATCGCTATCAGCGAGTTGATCACGATGATCGCGAGGATCAGCAGGTAGACCCGGCGCTGGCCGCGGTCGTCGAACATCAGCATCGTGAACGCGCAGATCGCCGGCATCATCAGCGTGTCGACGATGAAGGCCGCGCCCGAAGTGCCGTAGCGGCCGACCGAGTACATCGCCATCAGAATGGTGCAGAACAGATAGGTGGTGATCCCGGGGTTTTCGCGGAACTGCTGGAACATGCTTTGCAAGGCATTGCCGCGCAGCATGTGACCGAGGATGAAGGTCAGGATCAGCAGGTAGGTCGCGATGTGAATCTTGAATATCGGGCTTCCGGTCGCCTCGCTGTACGGAATCCCGAGCAGCGTCATCATCGGGTCGCCGATCAGCATGTACAGCGTCACGCCGAGCAGGAACATCGCGTGGATCAATTGCTTGCCGTGGTGCCAGCTCGAGGAAGGAGTGAATGCGCGCATGTCGAAATCCGTGTGGCGGGCGCCGCTGCCGTTGAACGGATCGCATGCGCGCCGAAATGATCGGAAGTTGCCGGCGCGCAGCATCGGGCCGCGGCCGGCCGGTTTCCCGCATCATAAAAGCGCGGACCGCGCCCGCATTTGTCGGACATCAACCCTGCCCGGGATGTTGCACGCTGCCTCCGCGACGGTTCTGCCGCGCACGTCGCCGTGCAGAAAGATTGAGCATGGGGAATCCCTCGGTTGATCGACAACAAGATCGTTGCTTTCCGGACAGATTAGGCTTCGACAGGGCTGTCCCGCGCAGCCTCGACAGATCTTCCAGAACGGAGAACAACAATGACTGTCCTGTCCAAGCCCGTCGCGCCGGGCGTTCCGCTTTCCTCCTCCGCCGCCGCTTCCCGCGGCCGTTACCGTTTCCTCGGCACCTATCGCTTCCTGCTCGCAACGCTGGTGTTGCTGCATCACTTCCAGCACTTGCTGGAGCCGGACCAGCAAGCGGCGGTGAGCGCCCTGAACCTCGGGGAGATCGCGGTGACCATCTTTTTCGTGATTTCGGGATTCATCGTCGCCGAAGCCTGCGACAGTTTCTACGCAGGCCGGCCGGGCGCCTTCCTGACCAACCGCGTGCTGCGCATCGCGCCGCCGTTCCTCGGCGCGCTCGCGGTGTCGGTGCTGGCTTACGCCGTCATGTGGAACCAGGATGCGCTGCGCTTCTTCGACCGGCCGCTCGTCATCAGCCCGCTCGATCCGACGCTGCTGGCCAGGAATCTGCTGTCGATCTTCCCGCTGTCGCGCTACGGCGTCAGCGGCCCGGCCGCGTTCCTGTTCCTGCCGGTGGTCTGGACGCTGCGGCTGGAGCTGGCCTTCTATCTGGCGGCTTTCCTCGCGTATCTTGCGGTCGACCGGCTGCGCGGCGCGTCGCGCGCCGAGCGGCGCCGCATCGTCGGCTGGTGCGCGTTTCCGGCCGGCTTCCTGCTGTTCCTGGTGTACGTGGTGTTCGGCAAGCCGGGCATGTTCGCCAGCGCACCGTTCTTCATGCTGGGGATGGCCGGCTATTTCGTGCTGCAGCGCTCGACCCCGACTCGCATCCTGCTCGCCGCCGCCAGCGCCGCCGCCGCCGTCTGGGCATTCGCGATCTATCCGGGCCGGCACGTGCCCGACGTGTCGGCCGCGCGCTGGGTGGTGTTCGCGATCCTGCTGACGATGCCGTTCCTGCTCGCAACCACTTATCCGGAAGCGGCATGGATCCGCCGCCTGGACGGCCGGCTCGGCGACCTGTCGTACTCGCTGTACCTGAATCACTACATCGTCGGCGTGGCCCTCTACAGCCTGTTCGACGAGCGCGGCGTCGACCTGCTGGCCGTCGGCTTCGCTGCCTCGCTGCTGCTGTCGATGGCGATGAAGACGCTGATCGAGACGCCGATGAAATCTCTGCGCACCCGGATCCGTCGGCACAGTTTATAGGCCGCCTGCGCCGGGGCCGGGCCGTTGCTCCGGCCCTTACCCGGGCCGGTACGCGATGGTCAGCGGCGCGTGGTCGGAAAACCGCTCGTCCTTGTAGATCGCGGCGGCATGCGCGCGCTCGGCCAGGTCGCGGGTCGCGATGTGGTAGTCGATGCGCCAGCCGACGTTCTTCGCCCACGCCTGGCCGCGGTTGCTCCACCACGTGTACTGCTCGGGCCGCTGGTCGACGCGGCGGAACACGTCGACCAGCCCGACCTCGTCGAACACCCGCGTCAGCCACGCGCGCTCTTCCGGCAGGAAGCCGGAATTCTTCTGGTTGCCCTTCCAGTTCTTCAGGTCGATCGGCTGGTGCGCGATGTTCCAGTCGCCGCACAGCACCACTTCCTGCCCGCACGCGGCGAGCTGCGCCAGGTGCGGCAGGAAGGATTCCATGAAGCGGAACTTGGCTAGTTGCCGCTCCGGGCTCGACGAGCCGGACGGACAGTAGACCGAGATCGCGGTGAGCTTGCCGAAGGTGCATTCGACGTAGCGGCCCTCGGCGTCGAATTCCGCGTCGCCGAAGCCTAGCCGCACTGCGTCCGGCGCACGCCGGCTGTACAGCCCGACGCCGGAGTAGCCTTTCTTCTCGGCGTAGTGGAAGGCGCCGTGGTAGCCGCCGGGCGACAGGAATGCCGGCGTCATGTCGGCGGCCTGCGCCTTCAGTTCCTGCACGCAGACGATGTCGGCGTCCTCGCGCGCCATCCAGTCGAAGAAGCCCTTCTTCGCGGCGGAGCGGATGCCGTTGAGGTTGGCGGAAACGATTTTCAGCATGGACAAGACCGGTCGGAAAGACAGCCGGCTAGAATACCCGATCCGCCGTCGGGCACGCGGCTTGCTGCGAACTGGCGTGCCGGCCATGCACGGCGATACAATTCGGCGGCCGTCGCGCGAATCCCGCGCGGGCTTACAAAAATCGTCAGTTTTTCGGGAGATTCCAGGCGTGGCGGATAATTTACGTCAGCAATTCATCGCCTTTTCGGTCGCCGCCGGCGTACTGCGCTTCGGCAGTTTCGTGACCAAGGCCGGCCGCACCTCGCCGTATTTCTTCAATGCCGGCAGCTTCAGCGACGGCGACACGCTCGGCCGTCTCGCGGATTTCTACGCCCGCACGCTGCTCGACGCCGGCATCGAATTCGACATGCTGTTCGGCCCCGCCTACAAAGGCATCACGCTGGCCTCGGCCACCGCGGTCGTGCTCGCGGGACACGGCCGCAACGTGCCGTTCGCGTTCAACCGCAAGGAAGCCAAGGATCATGGCGAAGGCGGCAACACCGTCGGCGCGCCGTTGCGCGGCCGGGTGGTAATCATCGACGACGTGATTTCCGCCGGCACCTCGGTGCGCGAATCGGTCGACCTGATCCGCGCCGCCGGCGCCGTGCCGTGCGCGGTGCTGATCGCGCTCGACCGGATGGAGCGCGCCGGACCGGACGATGCGCTGTCGGCGCACTCGGCGGTGCAAGACGTGTCGCGCACCTACGGTCTGGACGTGGTGTCGATCGGCAACCTGGACGACCTGCTGTCGTACATCGACGCCAGCGGCGACGCTGAACTTGCGCGCCATCGCGAAGCGGTGGCCGGCTACCGGCGCCGCTACGGCATCTGACAACGCGGACGACCGCGAGAAACGGGGGAAGCGATGCGGACGTGGACGAGAACGATGGTGTGGACAGTGCTGTGGGTTGCCGCGGGCGCCGCGCATGCGCAGATCTACGTCTGCCGCGACGCCGCCGGCCGCACCATCACCGGCGACCGCGTGATGCCGGAATGCGCCGACCGCGCAGTGCGCGAGCTGAACCGCAACGGACTGGTGCGGCGCGAGATTCCGCCGCCGCTGACGGCGGACCAGAAGCGCCGCAAGGAAGCCGACGACGAGCGCCGCCGCAGCGAACTCGCGGCACAGGAAGACCAGCGCCGTCAGGACCGCGCGCTGCTGCTGCGCTTTTCGAGCGAGGACGACATCGAGGCGGCGCGCGGCCGCGCGATCGTTCAGGTGCGCGAGCGGATCGCGCTCGAATGGGAACAGCAGAAAAACCGCGAAAAGCAACTGGTGGCGATGCGCGCGGAAGGCGGCGGAAAACAGCCGGAAGACTGGCCGGCATCGCTGCGCGACCGCATCCGCGCCGGACAACAATCCCTGATCGACGGCCAGGCCGCGATCAAGAACTACCGGGCCGACATCGCGCTGATCAACCTGCGCTTCGACGCCGAGCGCAAGCGCTATCGCGAACTGACCGCACCGCCGCCTGCGGACATGATCGACGCACCGGCAACCAGCATCGCGCGGCACTGACGCGGCAACCGGCGCGGCAACCGCCGCGGTCGTAGGACCAGCCGGTCTGCTCACTGCGTGGTGCTGCCCCGGCGATCATCCCTTCAGCTTTTGCTGCAGCAACGCCGTCAGTTGCGCCGGGTTGGCTTTGCCCTTGGTCGCCTTCATCGCCTGACCGATCAGCGCGTTGAACGCCTTTTCCTTGCCGGCGCGGAACTCGGCCACCGATTTCTCATTCGCCGCCAGCACCTCGTCGACGATCTTTTCGAGCGCGCCGGTATCCGAGCTCTGCTTCAGGCCCTTCGACTCGATCACCGCGTCGGCCAGCGCCGGATCGTCCGAGCGCGCGTCCCACATCGCCCCGAACACTTCCTTGCCGATCTTGTTGGAGATGGTGCCGTCGGCGATCCGCTGCAGCAGCAGCGCGAGCTGGGCGGCCGACACCGGCGACTGGCCGATGTCGATGCTGTCGCGGTTCAGTGCCGACGAGACGTCGCCCATCAGCCAGTTCGCGACGGGCTTGGCGAGCGTCGCGCCGGCCGCGGCCACGGTCGCCTCGAAGAAGCCGGCCATCGCCTTCGACGCGGTCAGCACCGCAGCGTCGTACTCGGTCAGCCCGTACTGCGCGGCGAAGCGCGCGCGCATCGCGTCGGGCAGCTCCGGCATCGATGCCTTCACTTGCTCGATCCAGTCGGTGCCGATCGTCAGCGGCGGCAGGTCCGGATCGGGGAAATAGCGGTAGTCCTGCGCGTCTTCCTTGCTGCGCATCGAGCGCGTCTCGCGCCGGTCCGGGTCGTACAGCCGGGTTTCCTGGCGCACCGTGCCGCCGTCCTCGATCAGTTCGATCTGGCGCCGCACCTCGTAATGGATCGCGTCTTCGAGGAAGCGGAACGAGTTCAGGTTCTTGATCTCGCAGCGGGTGCCGTATTCCTGCTGGCCGACCGGCCGCACCGACACGTTGGCGTCGCAGCGGAACGAGCCTTCCTGCATGTTGCCGTCGCAGATGCCGAGCCACGTCACCAGCGCGTGCAGCGCCTTCGCGTAGGCGACCGCTTCGGCGCCGCTGCGCATGTCGGGCTCGGTGACGATCTCCAGCAGCGGCGTGCCGGCGCGGTTCAGGTCGATCCCGGTCATGCCGTGGTAATCCTCGTGCAGCGACTTGCCCGCGTCCTCCTCAAGGTGCGCGCGGGTCAGCTGCACGGTCTTCATTTCCGGCTTGCCGTCCTTTTCCAGCACGAACGAAATCGCGCCGCCCTGCACCACCGGAATCTCGTACTGGCTGATCTGGTAGCCCTTGGGCAGGTCCGGGTAGAAGTAGTTCTTGCGCGCGAACACCGAGCGCGGCGCAATGGTCGCGCCGATCGCCAGGCCGAAACGGATCGCGCGCTCGACCGCGCCGCGGTTCATCACCGGCAGCACGCCGGGCAGCGCCAGGTCGACCGGGCAGGCCTGGGTGTTGGGCGCGGCGCCGAAGCGAGTCGACGCGCCGCTGAAGATCTTGGAATCGGTGGTCAGCTGCGTGTGCGTTTCCAGACCGATGACGACTTCCCACTGCATGATGTACCTCGCTGACGTTCTGACTGACTCCCTACCTTCTACTTACTGACGAGTTCCCTCCCCTTCAAGGGGAGGGTAGGGTGGGGATGGGTGTCGGTAGGGTGAAGATGGGTTTGTTTGCTACTTGCCGCCGCTACTCGTCATACCGGCAGCCGCCGGTTTTCAGATCGACCGACAGCGCCGAAAAATTCTTGCGCGAGCCGCACATCGCCGGACAGCTCGGGACGATGTGCAGCATGTCGCCGTCGCGCAGCAGCCGGATGCTGCAGCGGCGGCCGAGCTCGAAATCGTAGCCGCGCCGGATCCGCGCGGCGCGCGCGTCCTCGAGCGTGATGCGCCACGCGCTGTCTTCGTTCGGCAGCGTTTCCGCATGCAGGCCGTCGGACGTGTCGATGCTGCAATCGAAGCCGTGCGTGCTGCGAAACAGCGCCGATTCCCAGCGGAACGCATCGATCCGCGCACCGGACAGCTTCATCTCGCCGCTGTCGGCGAGGATCGCCCGCTCGCCTTCCTCGTCGCGCGTGACGCTGCACGAAAACTTCGCGTCGAGCTGCTGCGCGGCCGCGATGGATGCGGCCAGCGCGAGCAGGGCGGCGAGCAGGAATTTCATGCGGCGCCTTCGGGCGTGCGCAGGTGCCAGTCGGTGACCTGCTGGAAGCGGTGCGCGACGTTGAGCAGCTTCGCCTCGCCGAAATAGTCGCCGATCAGTTGCAACCCGACCGGCCGGCGCGCGTTCGCGCCGCCCTGACCGAAGCCGCACGGAATCGACATGCCCGGCAGGCCGGCCAGGCTGGTCGACAGCGTATAGATGTCGGCCAGGTAATTGGCCACCGGGTCGTCGGCCTTCTCGCCGAGGTTCCACGCCACCGTCGGCGACACCGGGCCCATGATCACGTCGCACAGCCGGTCGGGGCCGCGCAGCATGCGCTGGAAGTCGCGCGCGATCAGGCGCCGGATTTTCTGCGCCTGCAGGTAGTAGGCGTCGTAGTAGCCGTGGCTCAGCACGTAGGCGCCGACCAGGATGCGGCGCTGGACCTCGCGGCCAAAACCTTCGGACCGGGTCTTGCGGTACATGTCGTTCAGGTCGCGGTAGTCGGCGGCGCGGTGGCCGTAGCGCACGCCGTCGAAGCGCGACAGGTTGGACGACGCCTCTGCCGGCGCGATCACGTAGTAGGCCGGAATCGACAGCGCGGTGTTCGGCAGCGAGACGTCGACTAGCGTCGCACCGAGCTTCTCGTACTCGGCGAGCGCGTCGCGCACCGCCCGCTCCACGTCGGTGGCGAGTCCTTCGCCGAAATACTCGCGCGGCAGGCCGATCCGCAGCCCCTGCAGCGGCGCGTCGAGATCCCGCCCGAAATCCTCGGCCGGGCGTTCCAGGCTGGTCGCGTCGCGCGGATCGAAGCCGGCC
>JBQCGO010000178.1:0-5805 GCA_051955575.1 Burkholderiaceae bacterium | reverse complement strand
TTGTAACGCCACGCCCTCGCTCATCGTCTATTGGTTTGTCGCGGGGTCGGGGCTTTCTAGGTTCATAATGAAAAGGTTTTGTATGGTCATACCGGCGGCGGTGGCGGCGGCCGGTCCGGTCACGTGCGCTATCGCGCAAACCACGGAACCGGCGCCGCGCACGCTGGCTCCGGTCGTCGTCAGCACCAGCCGTTCCGCCACCCGGCTCGAAGACATGCCGCTGAGCACCACGGTGGTCGATCGCCAGGCCATCGAGACGGCGCCGGCGCCGACGCTGGACCAGTTGCTGAAGAACGTGGCCGGCGTCAACCTGACCAACGTGCCGTCCTTCGCCCAGCATCCGACCGGACAGAGCATCAGCATGCGCGGCCTCGGCAACGCGCGCACGCTGGTGCTGCTGGACGGCATTCCGCTGAACGATCCGTTCTACGGCACGGTGCAGTGGAACAAGGTGCCGCTGTCGTCGGTGGAACGGGTCGAGGTGATGCGCGGCGCTGCTTCCAGCCTCTGGGGCAACCTGGCGATGGGCGGCGTGATCAACATCGTCACCAGGGTGCCGAAGACCGACCAGACCGAACTCTCGGCGAGCTACGGCTCGTTCGATACGTCGACGCTCGCCGTGGCGCGCGACGTGGTCGCGTCGGACAGGCTGCGCCTGCGGCTGTCGGCCGACAATTTCCTGACTTCCGGCTACGTCGCCATCCCGCCGTCGCAGATCCTCGGCGCGCCGGATTCCGCCTACGCGCGCAGCGTCGCCGGCGGCTCCCATGCCCGCAACAGCAACGCGCAACTGGCCGCGTATTTCCAGCCCGACGCGGCGCTGAACGGCTACCTGCGCGCCGGCTTCCACGAGATGCACGAATCGAGCAGCGGACAGGACATCGCGCCGAACAACCGCCGGAACGTCGACATCGCGGCCGGCGCGACGAAGCGGCTGACCGACGCAAGCCGCATCGAGACCAGCCTCTGGCATCAGGACACCGACTTCGACAGCGTCAGCGGCCGCTACACGCCGAACACCTACGTCAGCGCCGTCTACGACAATCCGTACCGCGACACCGGCGCGTCGGCGGTCTGGTCGCGCGCGTATCGCGGCGTGCTGTCCGAAATGCAGATCGGTGCGGACGTGCGCCGGGTGTCGGGATCGGACCTGGCGACCAATTTTTCCGCGCTGGGCGTGGTGAGCGCCACCGAATTCGGCAGCGGCGCTCATCGTTTCACCGGCGTCTTCGACCAGGTCAAGCTGGTCGCGCCGTCGAAGCGGCTGGATGCGACGCTGAGTGCGCGCTACGACTACTGGCAGAACGACGGCGAGCTCGACAACACGCCGTACCGCCAGAGCGCGCCGGCGGCAAACGGCGCGACCCGCGCCGGTTTCCATTCCGGCAAGGGCAGCTTCAATCCGAGCGCCGCCCTGCGCTGGCAGGCGACCGACGCCGTCGCGCTGCGCACCGCGGCCTACCGCGCCTTCCACGCGCCGGGACTGAACAACATGTACCGCAGTTTCGGCTCCGGCGCGTCGACAACCATCTCGAATCCGGACCTGATCCCGGAAACGCTGACCGGCTACGAAGTCGGCATGGATTACCAGTCAGGAAAGACCGCCGCCAAGGTCACGGTGTATGCGAACGACGTGAAGAACCTGGTGACGACCTACACGCTCGGCGACGGCACGAACGGCACCTTGAACGAGATCGCGCTGTACTGCCCTGGCATCTGCACGCGCGGCGCGAAGCGCTACATCAACGCCGGGGAAGCCCGGATGCAGGGACTGGAATCCGAGATCCGCTACGCGCTGACGCCGGCCGTGACGCTCAACGCCAACTTCGTCTACACCGATGCGGTGCTGAAAAAGTCCGGCACGACCGATCCGATCAATCAGCAGTTGGCCGGCATCCCGCGCCGGACCGCGTTCGCCGGCGTATCCTGGAACGTGCTGCCGCGCTGGCAAGTCTATGGCGACGTGCGAGTGGTATCGGAAACCTGGAACGAAACCGCGCACCTCAACCGCATCCCGGGGTACGCGACGATCGATCTGTCGACCAACTACCGGCTCACGAAAACGGTGGAACTGTTCGGCTCGATCGTCAACCTGCTCGACCGGGAATATGTCGTCACCGGCTCGCCGAACAGTCCTCAGACCCTGGGCATGCCATTCGCCGCGTTCTGCGGCTTGAGGGTGAATCTATGAACCGCTTCCGACGCTTTCGATATTTGTTCTCCTGCCTGCTGCTGTGCTGGCTGGGCGCGATGCAGCCGGCGTTCGCGCAGCATCATCATCACGGCCCGGCGCTGGGAACCGGTCTCGCGGTGGCACCCGACGGCGCCCTCTGGATGGTCGGGCTGGACCGCGACGCGCACCTCTTCGTGCAATCCAGCCGCGACCACGGCAAGACCTGGACCGAGCCGCGCCTCGTCGACAACGGTTCCGACAAGGTCTCGGCCGAAGGCGAGAACCGGCCGAAGATCGCCTTCGGGCCGCACTGCTGGGCGGTCATCTCGTACACGCAGCCGCTGCCGAAGCCGTACACCGGCGAGATCCGGATGCTGCGTTCGGACGACGGCGGCAAGACCTTTTCGGCGCCTTTCACCGTGCACCGGGACCGGCAACTGATCACGCACCGCTTCGATTCGATCCTGTTCGACGCGCATGGCGTGCTGCACACGCTGTGGGTCGACAAGCGGGACGCGGCACAGCATCCGGACCAGTCGTACCGGGGCGCGGCGATCTACCGGAATTTCTCGACCGACGGCGGCAAGACCTTCAGCCCCGACCTGCGGGTCGCGGAGCACACCTGCGAATGCTGCCGCATCGCGCTGGTGCAGGGACCGGACGGCGGCGCGGCGGCGATGTGGCGCCACGTGTTCGAGCCGAACATCCGCGACCATGCCTTCGCCCGGCTTCCCGCGGACGAATCGCCCGTTGCGTTCACCCGCGCCACCTTCGACGACTGGAAAGTGGACGCCTGCCCGCATCATGGTCCCGGCCTGGCGTATGCCGGCAGCGGCGTCTTCCATGCGGTCTGGTACGGCATCCGCAACGGCGAACCGGGCGTGCGCTACGAAAGCCTGGACGCCGACGGCAAGCCGGCCGGGCAGGCGGTCCTGATTCCCGATCCGATGGCGCAGCACGCGGACGTACTGGCCGACGGCGACAAGGTCGCGATCGCCTGGGAAAGCTTCGACGGCAAGTCGAATCGCTTGAAGGCGTGGGTATCGCACGACGGCGGAAAGCATTTCGAACTGCGGGAACTCGCGCATGTCGACGGCTCCACCGACGAACCGCGGATGATCCGCCAGGGAAACCGGATGCTGGTCGCCTGGCGCACCGAGAAGGGAGTGAACGTTTATGAACTGTGACCGAATTTTGAATCGGATCGCCCGGCCGGCGATCCTCGCGCTGCTCTGCGTCGCGGGCGGCTGCCGGGCGGCCACCGACGCCGCGCCGCCCGCCACCGCCGAAATGTTCGGCCCGGCCACCTGGGCGGCGCTGCAGAAGAATCTGCCGCGGCCGGCCGCAGTGGTGTTCACGACCACCGACTGCACCAATTGCCCGGCGGTCTTCAAGACGCTGTCGGCGGCCACGGCCGGGAAACCGGGGATACCGCTGGTGGCCGTCATCATGGACGCGGACGCGGCCGACGCGCTGGCGCACAGCCATTATTTCCGGGGCATCACCCGCCTGTTCGTGTTCGACGGGCAGGAGAACGCGCTGCGATACACGGTCGATCCGCGCTGGCCCGGCATGACGCCCTACTCGGCGCTGCTGTCGGCGGACGGCAAGAAGCGGATGGTGCTGGGCATGCCCAGCGACGCGCAGCTCGCCGCGTGGTTGAAACCCTAAGAGTCTGTTTGAAAACCGTAGCGAGCGGTTCGAGTTCGGTTCGAGAAGCAGAGCCGCCCTTGCAGGGCGCGCCTCCGCTTGCAAGCGGAGGCCGCTGCGCAGGCGGGCGACAGTGCCGCCCGAAACCCCTGCTCGCCATGAGGTACGGTGAGCATCGCAGGATCGAAATCGGGCCGCGCAGTAGGTTTTCAAACAGACTCTAAGGTCTGTCGTCGATCAGCCTGGGTGTGCGAACGGGCGTCTGCCGGCGACGCAGGCATCCCGGCCGGCCGCTCACGCCGGCTGCCACGTTGCCCGCAACAGCCGCCGGCAATCCGCGCCGCCGGCCGACATCCCGAACGCCGGTCCCCAGTCCGGATGGAAGCGGCTCGCAATGAATGCGGCAGCCGTCTCGCTGTCCGCGTGCTCCAGCATCAGGCAGCTTTGCACAGCGAGCGCGAGTTTTTGCGCGACCCGGCGCGCTTCCGCTTGCGCGGCGTCTCCGGACCGCTGCGCCGCGTCGCGCAGCCAGCCGATCGCCGCCAGCAGCCTGCCTTCGCCGGCGGCGGTTTCCGCCATCCGGTCCAGCAGATGCGTCCAGTCGTCGGGGTGGCGGCCGATCGCGCGCAGCACATCCAGGCAGATGACGTTACCCGAACCTTCCCAGATCGCATTGACCGGCGCTTCGCGAAACAGCCGGCCCATCGGGTTTTCCTCGACGTAGCCGTTGCCGCCCAGCACTTCCATCGCCTCGGCCGTGACGTCGACCGCGCGCCGGCAGAGCCAGAACTTGGCCGCCGGCGTCACGATGCGCCGCAAGGCGGCCGCGAGCGGATCGGCATTGCCCATGCCGGCGGCCAGTTCCATCGCCAGCAGCATCGCCGCTTCGCTTTCCAGGGCGAGGTCGGCCAGCACCCGCGCCATCAGCGGCTGCTCGATCAGCGGACGGCCGAACGCGACCCGGTAGCGCGCATGGTGCATCGCCTGCACCAGCGCCTGGCGCATCAGCCCGGCGCTGGCGATCGCGCAGTTCAGCCTGCTGATCGCCGCCATTTCCAGAATCGTCGGGATGCCGCGGCCCGGCTCTCCGACCATCAGCGCCCAGGCATCCTGGAACTCGACCTCGGCGCTGGCGTTCGAGCGGTTGCCGACCTTGTCCTTCAGACGCTGGATGCGCACCGCGTTGCGCGTGCCGTCGGGTTGCCAGCGCGGCAGGAAAAAGCAGGACAGCTCACCCTCGAGCCCGTCATCGGTCCGCGCCAGCACGAGGTGCGCGTCGCACATCGGCGCCGAGAAGAACCACTTGTGGCCGACAATCGCGTACGCCTCGCCGCGCCCCGGCGCACTCAGCGGTTCGGCCCGCGTGGCGTTGGTCCGCACGTCGGAGCCGCCCTGCTTTTCGGTCATGCCCATGCCGATCGCGATCGATTCCTTGTCCTCGATCGGCGCATCGCGCGGATCGTGGCGCATCGACAGCAGCTTCGGCGCGAGCCGGGCGAACAGCGCCGGCTCCTTCTGCAATACGGGAATCGCGGCCTGCGTCATCACCGTCGGACACAGCGAACCGGCCTCGACCTGGCCGTGCAGGTATTGCGCGGCGGCCATCGCGGTCCAGCATGAAGACGAGGACGAAGGCCGCGCCGAGGACGAAGGCCGCTCATTGGCGAACGGCAGATTGGCGATGCCGGCTTCGCGCGCCAGCGCCATCATCGCGTGCCAGGCCGGATGGAAGCGCACTTCGTCGATGCGCTCGCCGGTGCGGGAGTGGGTATGCAGCATCGGCGGAAAGCGGTTTGCGTCCTCGGCCAGGCGCCGGGTTTCGGCGGCGCCGAGCAGCCCGCCTTGCCGCATCAGTTCGGACTCGCGCCAACTCGCGCCGCCGCGCCGCACCGCCCGCTGCAATGCCGGATCGGATGCGTAGAGATTGTCGTTTTCGAGCGCGGGCGTCTGGTTCTGCACCGCATGCGTCGTCCAGTCCATGC
>JBQCGO010000177.1:0-4422 GCA_051955575.1 Burkholderiaceae bacterium | reverse complement strand
CGGCGTCGACCTGGTCTACGAACAGCTCCGCGTGGCCTCGGGTGAAAAGCTGAGCCTCAAGCCGAAGGACATCACTTTCACTGGGCATGCCATCGAGCTACGCATCAATGCCGAGGACCCGCAGACGTTTGCGCCCGCGCCCCCGCCCGGCCCGCCCGGGGGGCGGGGCCGGCCGCGCGCCGGGGGGGCGGCGGCGGGCCCCCCGCCCCCCCCGGGCGCCGCGGCGGCGCCCCCCCCCCCCCCGCGCCCCGCCCCCCCCCCCCCCCGCGGGCGGGTTTCAAACACGGGGCGCCCCGGCGGGGGGCCGCGCGCTTTTTATCAAACCGCGCCAACGCGCTGGCGCCCGAAGGCGATGGCTTGGCCGGCTACGTCGCCAGCCATGCGCGGCGTCTCGCCGATACGGGATCATCGCCCGGACCGATGCCGAACATGATTTTCGAGCGCCGCGCCGAACTCGGAGCGCAGGCGGGCAGTCTGTCCGAGCTGATCACCATCGACGTGGTCGGCATGCTGTTCGAATACATCCTGCGAGACAACAACGTCCCGGCCGAAGTGCGTGCGCAGATTGCGCGTCTGCAGTTCTATCTGCTCAAGGTGGCGCTGGCCGATCCTTCGATGATGGGCGAGCGGACGCATCCGGCGCGGGAATTGATCAACCGCATCGGCTCGGTCGCGCTCGCGTTGAGCGGAAACGCGCCGGCGACGCTGCAGTTCACCGCCGCGGTGCAGGCGGTGGTCGAGGCGCTGCTGGCGGCGGAAGACGCGAGCCGCGAGACGATCGCCGGCGAACTGGCGCGATTCGACGAAGCGTTGCAGCAGATGATGCGCGCGGTCGATCCGCAGATGGACCGTTCGATCGGCACGCTGGAAGAAGCCGAGCGGCGCAGCATCGTGCTCGACCGCGTGACCCGCGGACTGCGCGACGCGATCGCCGGGCTCGACGTGCCGCTGGCGGTGGAAGAGTTCCTGCTCGGACCTTGGGCGCAGGTGATCGAGACGGCGGAGCGGGCGGGCGCGACCGAAACGGATGAAGCAACCGGAGCGGAACGTTACCGAGCGCTGGTGCCGCTGCTGGTCTGGAGCGTGCTGCCCAAGACCGACGAGCCGGCCCGCCGGCAACTGGTCGGCGTGATAGGCGGCCTGCTGCATCGCCTGAAGGAAGGGTTTGCGCTGGCCGATCTGCCGGCCGAAGCGCGCGAGCGCCACGCGCAGATGCTGCTCGACATCCACCGGATGCTGATCCGCTACAACGGACCGGCCTTCGACGCGATCCGCCTGGAGGTCATCGAGGCACGCTTCCGGGACTTCCTCGCGGCCGCGGCCGACGACGACGATGCGGCCGCACCGGTCCCCGGTCAGGCTCTGCACCCGGCGATCGTCCGGCAGATGGCCGACGCCGCCGCGCAGGCGGGCGAACGCGAGAACGACGCGATGCCGGCGATGCCGGAATCGGTCGACGACATGGCTGAACTCGACTCCGGCGCAGCGCCGTCGGCCGATACCGACCGGGCGATGCAGGAATTGGTCGCGCAACGACTGCATGCCGGCGTGCGGATCGAAATCCATCTCGGCGGCGCGGTCCGCAGCGCCATCCTCACCTGGCGCGGCCGCCGCGTGGCCAACCTGTTGCTCGACGATGCAAACGGGCAGAAACCGGTCTCGCTCAGCCTGCGCCTGTTCCGCATCATGCTGGCCGGCGGCCGCGCGCGCTTCACCGAAACGGCGCCGCTGTTCGAGCGTGCGATCGAATCGATCCTTGCCGACGCCGACGTGCCGGGTGAACCGGCGCCGGCCGGCGAGTTGTCGCCGGCCTGACCGCCGACGGCACGCGCCGGATACGCATCGATCCTCCTCGCTTCCCGCGGGCTTCGCCCGCGTGTCGCTTTTTCACTGCCCGGATTGCCGCTTTGCCATTGCGTCCGGCGCACGGTCCGGTAATGTGGCAGGCACTCGATGCCCCGTCGTTTGATCCGGCATATGCATCCCGGCATTTTTTCGGAACTTTCCGCGAGTCACGCTCTCCAACGCGGTTGTTATCGCGCGGGTATGCCGACTTTCATTTCGTCGTCAGAACTTCCGACAAGAACCGCTTCTCTACCGTTCATCACCCGCGTCCCGGCCGTGTGCCTTGTGGTCAGTCTCGTGGTCAGCCTTTAGTCATCGCGCGTTATCCCATTTCATCCGGCACGGCTTCCGTGTCTTTGTTCATCACGTCATCGTCACGTGGCCCATTTAAGGAGAGATCATGCTTCGTTCCGAAACCCTGTTTGGCAAGCGGGACAACCAGCCGGCCGGCACCCCGCAACAGCCCGGCAGCCCGCTCGGGAGCAACCTCGGCGCCAATCCCGCGCCGAACATCCCGAAGCCGGCCACCCCGGCGGGCGCGCCGAATCTGCCGACCGCGAACCCGGTCGGCGGCGCGAATGAAGGCGGCAGCAAGCTGATCGTCGGTCCGAACATCAAGCTGAAGGGCGTCGAAATCACCGACTGCGACACGCTGGTAGTCGAAGGCCGCGTCGAGGCGACGATGGATTCGCGCGTGATCCAGATCGCCGAGAACGGCGCGTTCAAGGGTTCGGCAGAGATCGACATCGCCGAAATTCGCGGCGACTTCGACGGCGAACTGACCGTGCGCGAACGGCTGGTGATCTACTCGACCGGTAAGGTGTCCGGCAAGATCCGCTACGGCAAGGTCGTCATCGAGGAAGGCGGCCAGCTGACCGGCGAGGTGCAGGCCGGCGGCGCGCAGGCGCCGAAGATGGGCGCATCGAAGCCGCAGGCATCGATGTAAGACGGCTGTTGCCGGCGACTGCCGGCAACGTGCAAAGCCCGGCCGCGCGCGAGCGCGGGCGGGCTTTTTCATGGGCGGCGGGATTCGGGCGCGCAGCCGTTCATGCGACAATACCGGCTTTTTGCCGGTCGTCGCCCGTCCCATGAATCGCTCCATGAATCACCCGGAATACATTCTCACCTTGTCCTGCGGCGACCGCCGCGGGATCGTGCACCGGGTCTCGGGCTTCCTCGCCGAGCACGGCTGCAACATCATCGATTCGGCGCAGTTCGGCGACGCGCAGGCGGAGCGCTTCTTCATGCGGGTGCATTTCTCGGCCGACGACCCGGCGGTCGGCGATGCCGTGCTGCGCGCCGATTTCGCTTCGCTGGCCGACGCGATGGCGATGACCTGGCAGCTGCACGACGCGGCAGTCAAGCCGCGCGTGATGATCATGGTCTCGAAGATCGGCCACTGTCTGAACGACCTGCTGTTCCGCTACCGCAGCGGCCTGCTGCCGGTCGAGATTCCGGCGATCGTCTCGAATCACGCCGACTTCTACCAGCTCGCCGCCAGCTACAACATCCCGTTCCATCACCTGCCGCTGGCCGCCGGCGCATCGCCCGAGGCGCGCGCGGCGCAGGAGGCGCGGATTCTCGACATCGTGCGCGACTGCCGCATTGATCTTGTCGTGCTGGCGCGCTACATGCAGATCCTGTCGCCGTCGCTGTGCGACGCGCTGCAGGGTAGGGCGATCAACATCCACCATTCGTTCCTGCCCAGCTTCAAGGGCGCCAAGCCGTACACCCAGGCGCACGAGCGCGGCGTCAAGCTGATCGGCGCGACCGCGCATTTCGTCACCGGTGACCTCGACGAGGGTCCGATCATCGAGCAGGACGTGGAGCGGGTCGACCACTCGATGGGTCCGGAAACGCTGACCGCGATCGGACGCGACGTCGAATGCGTGGTGCTGGCGCGCGCGGTGAAGTGGTTCGTCGAGCACCGCATTCTGCTCAACGGGCACAAGACGGTGGTGTTCAAATAAGAAAGGCCGGCGGCATCCCTGATGCCGTTCAGTCGAGTTCGATTTTCCGCGCAGCGTCGTCCCCGCGAAGGCAGGGACCCAGTGTCTTTTCAAGAATGGTCGTTCCGCGAATACGTCACTGGATTCCCGTTTTTTCGGAAACGACGATCCCTCGACTTGACGGCATTACCGGCAACATGCCGGCCTTTTCTTCTTCCTTGTTTCGTCAGCCCAGCACGCGGCGCAGCCAGGCGCCGATGTCGTCGACTTCCTCGGCGCAGACCGAATGCGGCATCGAATACTCGTGCCATTCGACCTGGTAACCCATTGCCAGCAGCAGGTCGCGAGATTGTTCGGCGCGGTGAAACGGCACCACCGGATCGCTCGTGCCGTGCGCGAGGAAGATCGGCACGTCATGGTTCGCGGCGTGCCGCTCGGCGTCGACGGTGGCGTGGATCGGCCGGTAGCCCGACAGGCACAACAGGCCGGCCAGCTTTTCGGGATAGCGCAGGCCGGTCTGCAGCGTCATCGCGCAGCCCTGCGAGCCGCCGGCCACAACGATCCGGGCCGCTGCGATGCCTTCGGACTTCTGCCGTGCGCGCAGCGCGTCGATCGCTTGCTGCGACTT
>JBQCGO010000176.1:0-7395 GCA_051955575.1 Burkholderiaceae bacterium | reverse complement strand
TCGTCGATGCGCGACCCGGCGAAGCTGGCGCGGCCCGAAGACATCGGCCGCTACGCCGCCGAGCGCGCGCTGGCGCGGCTCAACGCCAGGCAGCTCGCCACCCGCAAATGCCCGGTGCTGTTCGAGGCGCCGCTGGCCGCGGGCCTGCTCGGCGCGTTCGTGCAGGCGACTTCCGGCGGCGCGCTGTACCGCAAGTCGAGCTTCCTGCTCGATTCGCTCGGCAAGCAGTGCCTCGCGCCGCACATCCAGATCGTCGAGAAGCCGCACATCGTCGGTGCGGTCGGCTCGGCGCCGTTCGACGAGGAAGGCGTGCGCACCGAGCGGCGCGACGTGGTGCGCGACGGCGTGGTGCTGGGCTATTTCCTGTCGACCTACTCGGCGCGCAAGCTCGGCATGAAGACCACCGGCAACGCCGGCGGCTCGCACAACCTGTCGCTGACCTCGTCGCTGACGCGGCCGGACGACGACTTCCGCGCGATGCTGAAAAAGCTCGGCACCGGCCTGATGGTGACCGAGCTGATGGGGCAGGGCGTGAACTACGTCACCGGCGACTATTCGCGCGGCGCGTCCGGCTACTGGGTCGAGAACGGCGAGATCGCCTATCCGGTCGAGGAAATCACGATCGCCGGCAACATGAAGGACATGCTGCGGCAGATCGTCGCGGTCGGCGCCGACACGCTGATCCGCGGCACCAAGCAGACCGGCTCGATCCTGATCGAGAGCATGACGGTAGCCGGCAATTAGAAAGCTCGCCGACGACGGTCCCGGCATCGGATTCCTTGCGGCGGCAACTTAACGTCCCTACAATCTCCAGCGACGCAAACCCGTCTTCCGGCCGCGCTGATCTCGCGGCCGGAATTCTTACACCCTCAATCCACGGGAGACCGCATGGAACGCCGTTCCTTCCTCAAGAAAGCCGCCGTCGGCGCGGGCGCCGGCGCGATCGCCGCGCCGGCCATCGCCCAGAGCCAGCCGACGATCAACTGGCGCATGGCATCGAGCTTTCCGAAATCGCTCGACTCGATCTACGGCACCGCCGAGCGCTTCTGCAAGCGGGTGTCGGACCTGACCGGCGGCAAGTTCAACATCCGCCTGTTCGCCGCCGGCGAGATCGTGCCGGGCCTGCAGGTGCTCGACGCGGTGCAGGCGGGGACGGTGGAAATCGGCCAGAGCGCGTCGTATTACTACTTCGGCAAGGACCCGACCTTCTGCTTCGACACCGCGGTGCCGTTCGGCCTGACTTCGCGCCAGCAGACCGCGTGGATGCAGTACGGCGGCGGCATGGACCTGATGCGCGACTTCTTCAAGGGTTACGGCATCATGAACTTCATGGCCGGCAACACCGGCACGCAGATGGGCGGCTGGTTCCGCAAGGAGATCAAGACGGTCAAGGATCTCGACGGCCTGAAGATGCGCATCAGCGGCCTCGCCGGCCGCGTGGTGCAGCGGCTCGGCGTGGTGCCGCAGCAGATCGCCGGCGGCGACATCTACCCGGCGCTGGAGAAGGGCACCATCGACGCGGTCGAATGGGTCGGCCCGTACGACGACGAGAAGCTCGGCTTCGTCAAGGTCGCGCCGCACTACTACTACCCGGGCTGGTGGGAAGCCAGTGCGCAGCTGTCGTTCTACGTCGGCATCAAGGAGTGGGAAAAGCTGCCGAAGACCTACCAGGCGGCGATCGAGGCCGCCAGCCAGGAAGCGCACGTGACCATGCAGGCCGACTACGACGCGCGCAATCCCGGCGCGCTCGCGCGGCTGCTGAAGAACGGCGCCAAGCTGCACGCGTTCTCGAAAGAGATCATGGACGCGTCGTACAAGGCCGCGACCGCGGTGATGGACGAGGAAGCGGCGAAGAATCCGAAGTTCAAGAAGGTCTACGAGCCGTGGAAGGCGTTCCGGCACCAGGAGAACCAGTGGTTCTCGACGGCCGAAGCCTATATCCAGAACTACATCATCAGCGCCGACCGCAAGTAAGCGGACGCGCCGCCGCGTCTTCGAAGCAACAAAAAACCCGCAACGCGAAAGCGCTGCGGGTTTTTTTATGTTCCGGCGTCTTACTTGCCGCCGCCCGGGGAAAAGTCGAGCGACGGCGCGCCGAAGTCGTAGTTCTGCACCGGTGTGTCGAGGTCGAGCACGGCCGGTTTTTTCATGTCGGTCTTCTTGCCGATCGAGACCATACCCGGGAACGCGATGATCAGGCCGACCATCACGATCTGCACCAGCACGAACGGGATCGCGCCGAAGTAGATGTCCGACGTCTTCACTTCCTTCGGCGCCACCGAACGCAGGTAGAACAGCGCGAAGCCGAACGGCGGATGCATGAACGAGGTCTGCATGTTCACGCTGACCAGCACGCCGAACCAGATCAGGTCGATGCCGAGCTTGTCGGCGACCGGGCCGACCAGCGGCACCAGGATGAAGGCCAGCTCGAAGAAATCGAGGAAGAAGGCCAGCACGAAGAACAGCAGGTTCACCGCGATCAGGAACCCGACGTTCCCGCCCGGCAGCGCGACCAGCAGGTGCTCGACCCAGAGGTCGCCGTTCACGCCGCGGAACACCAGCGAGAACACGCTCGAGCCGATCAGGATGAACATCACGAAGCAGGACAGCCGCGTGGTCGAATTCATCGCCTGCTTCAGCAGGCTCCAAGACAGCCGGCGGTTGATGATCGCCAGCACCAGCGCGCCGAACGCACCCATGCCGCCGCCTTCGGTCGGTGTGGCGATGCCGACGAAGATGGTGCCGAGTACCAGGAAGATCAGCGTCAGCGGCGGGATCAGCACGAACACCACGCGCTCGGCCATCTTCGACAGCAGGTTCAGATGCAGCGCGCGGTTCGCCAGCGCGACCGCCAGCGCCGCCAGGATGCCGACCGCGCCGGCGAACACCGCGGTCTCATCGGCCGGTGCCTGCGGGTGGCCGACGCGGTACCAGTGCGCGAATCCGAATGCCACCACGAGGCTCAGCACGACGATCGCCAGCAGCGACAGTGCCCCGCTGGAACCGTCCGGCTGGCGCAGGTTGCGCGCTTCCGGCGGCAGCGCCGGCACCATCTTCGGGCGGAAGATCGACAGCAGCAGGATGTAGCCGGCGTACATCGCGGTCAGCAGCAGGCCGGGGATGAAGGCCGCCTGGTACATGTCGCCGACCGAGCGGTTCAGCTGGTCGGCCATCACGATCAGCACCAGCGACGGCGGGATGATCTGCGCCAGCGTGCCGGACGCCGCGATCACGCCGGCCGCCACCCGCTTGTCGTAGCCGTAGCGCAGCATCACCGGCAGCGAGATCAGGCCCATCGAAATGACGGATGCGGCCACCACGCCGGTGGTCGCCGCCAGCAGCGCGCCGACGAACACCACCGCGTAGGCGACGCCGCCGCGCAGCGGGCCGAACAGCTGGCCGATGGTGTCGAGCAAATCCGCGGCCATACCGGAGCGTTCGAGGATCAGTCCCATGAAGGTGAAGAAGGGGACCGCCAGCAGCGTGTCGTTGGACATGATGCCGAACAGCCGGTTCGGCAGCGCCTGCAGCAGTTCCGGCTTCAGAAGGCCGAGTTCGATGCCGACGAAGCCGAACAGCAGGCCGTTGGCCGCGAGCGCGAACGCGACCGGAAAACCGGACAGCAGGAACACCACCAGCGCGGCGAACATGATGGGCGCCATGTTGGCGATCAGGAATTCCGTCATGGCGGCTCGTTCGGTTGAAAAATTTCGGTTGGTAAATCAGTGGGGAATGTGTGCCGGCTGCACTGCGTCGGCTGCTTCGTTTTCCGCGGAGGAACGGCGCTCGAACACGCTGGCGTCGATCAGGCCGCGCAGGAAGGCGATCCGCTTGATCAGCTCGGAGACGCCCTGCAGCGTCAGCAGCAGGAAGCCGATTGGGATCAGCACCTTGGCCGGCCAGACGATCAGGCCGCCGGCGTTGGTCGACATTTCCCCGCTTTCGATCGACAGCAGCGCGTAGGGCACTGCGTAATACAGGATGATCAGCGTCATCGGCAGCAGGAAGAACGCGAAGCCGAACACGTCGATCCAGGCCTGCACCCGCTGCGGCAGCTTGCCCGACACCACATCGATGCGCACATGCTCGTTGCGGCGCAGCGTGTAGGACGCGCCGAGCAGGAACACCGCGGCGTACAGGTACCACTGGATTTCGAGCCAGGCGTTGTTGCTGGTGTTGAAGGCGTAGCGGATCGCCGCGTTGCCGGTACAGATCAGCACCGCCAGCAGCAACAGCCAGCTGACCAGCGTGCCGACGGTTTCGTTGATCGCATCGATCCGGCGCGACGCCGAGAGCAGGAAGCGCATCGTGTCGTTTCTCCCGGAAGAGGGATGATAGAGATGGGACCGGCGGCGAGCGCCGGCTGGATGGGCCGGGAGTATATGCGATTTCCCCGTCCCGAAGAAGCATGCGCCGGCGCCGTGCCATGCGACACTTGCCGGCTGGCACGCAAACCGCTTGCGTTTCGCCGTTTTGCCCGGAACACCCGTCGGGCCGTCCGGATTGCTCGCATTCGGCGCATTCTTTCGCCGGCCCTGTTCCGGAATGCGACAAGCCCGGTGCCCCGGTTGCGGCCGAAAACCGTTGACGCGGTGCCGACGCCGGGCGCTGGTCAGCCTGGCGCAAGCTCGATCCTCCATGCTTGGCACCGAGGCCTCGATACCGTTTTCCTCCATTTTTCTCGTACCGAAATCCGATCATGACCCACCGTTTCCGCCCGCCCACGACGATGCCCGCCACCGCGCTTGCCGCCGCGCTGCTGGCTGTCTTTCCCGCGCATGCCCAGACCCAGCCGCAGGCCGACGCGCCGCGCACCCTCGACGAAGTGGTGGTCAGCGCCAGCCGCAGCGAACAGCGCCGCTTCGACGCGCCGGCCGCGGTCGATTCGGTGAAGGTCGACGACTTCCATGCGACCTCGCCGCTGGTGAACATGTCCGAGCTGCTGCAGGCGGTGCCCGGCGTGCAGGTGCGCAACCGCGAGAACTATGCGCAGGATCTGCAGATTTCGGTGCGCGGCTTCGGCACCCGCTCGACCTTCGGCGTGCGCGGCGTGCGCATCCTGGTCGACGGCATCCCGGCGACCATGCCGGACGGGCAGGGCCAGGCGGCCACTGCCAGCCTGACCTCGGCCGAGCGCATCGAGGTGCTGCGCGGCCCGGTCGCCCAGCTCTACGGCAACGCCGCCGGCGGCGTGGTGCAGGTGTTCACGCGCGACCCGGTCACCAACGGCTTCGAAGGCACGGTCGGCGTCGGCGCCGGCTCCTACGGCCAGCGCGAGCAGGACGTGTCGCTGTCCGGCGGCTCGAAGGAACTCGCCGGCCTGCTCGACCTGTCGCACTTCTCGACCGACGGCTACCGCGACCACAGTGCGGCCGAGCGCACCCAGCTGAACGGCAAGGTGGTCGCGCATCCGTCGTCGGACACCACCATCACCGGCCTGCTCAACCTGTTCCACGAGCCGGAAACCCAGGACCCGCTCGGCCTGACGCGCGCGCTGTTCGAGCGTGATCCACGGCAGGCCGTCAGCGTGGCGACCACGTTCAATACCCGCAAGTCGATCGACCAGCAGCAGGCGGGCGTGGTGGTCGACCATCGCTTCTCGGACAGCGACTCGGTCAGCGCACGCGTCTACGGCGGCCAGCGCAAGGTGTTCCAGACGCTGTCGATCCCGCCGGCCGCGCCCGGTTCCGGCGGCGTGGTCGATCTGAACAGCGGCTACGGCGGCCTCGGCGTGAACTGGACCCACAAGACCGCGCTCGGACAGATGCCGCTGCGCTGGACGGTCGGCATGGACGCCGACACGCTGAACCAGTATCGACGCGGCCTGACCAACGTGTTCGGCACGCCGGGCGCGCTGAAGCGTGACGAGTTCGACCGCGCCGACGACCTCGATTTCTACGGCCAGGCCGAGCTGCGCCTTGATCCGCGCTGGGCGGTGACCGCCGGCGTGCGCAACAGCCGGGTGCGCTTCTCGGTCGACGACCATCTCGGCGGCGGCAACAGCGGCAACGTCCAGTACCGCAACACCAGTCCGGTGGCGGGCGTGGTCTGGAGCGCGACCGACGACATCAACGTCTACGCCAACATCGGCACCGGCTTCGAGACGCCGACGCTGGCCGAGTCCGCGTATTCGGCGACCGGCAACGGCCCGAACCTGACCCTGCAACCGTCGAAGAGCACGCAGGGCGAGATCGGCATCAAGGCCAAGGCCGGGCGGCACGAGTTCGACGCCGCGCTGTTCGACGCGCGCAGCCGCGACGAGATCGTGGTCGACAGCAATACCAACGGCCGCAGCATCTACCGCAATGCCGAAAAGGTGGACCGCCGCGGCGTCGAGTTCGGGTGGAAGGCCGGCTGGCGCATGGTGCGCACGCAGCTCGCGTATACGCTGGTCGATGCCCGCTTCAAGGACACGTCCACCAACAGCGCCGGCGCGACGATTCCGTCCGGCAGCCGCCTGCCTGGCGTGCCCGAGCACAGCCTGTACGCCGACGTCGAATACCGTCCGGTGCAGCCGCTGTCGCTCGGCCTGGAGACGCGCATCGAGAGCAAGGTCTACGTGAGCGACGCCAATGCCGATGCCGCGTCCGGCTACGCAACCTTCGCGGTGCGCGCGGGCTACGAGTTCCGCGCGCTGCAACGCAAGATGTTCCTGTTTGGCCGCGTCGACAACCTGTTCGACCGCGACTACGCCGGCTCGGTGATCGTCAACGACGGCAACCAGCGCTACTTCGAGCCGGCCGCCGGCCGTCGGATGTTCGTCGGGCTGCGCACGATGTTCTGATGGCGCGGAAGGGCAAGAAAAAACCGGGCGTGAAGCCCGGTTTTTTTTGGCCATGGGTCGACGCTCAGGCCGGCGCCGACAACTGCAGTTGCGCGCGCACGCGGGCGATCGCCTCGCGCACCTGGCGCGGCGCGGTGCCGCCGACGTGGTCGCGCGCGGCGATCGAGCCTTCCAGCGTGAGCACGCCGAACACGTCCTCGCCGACCAGCGGCGAGAACTTGCGCAACTCGTCGAGCGACAAATCCGCCAGGTCGCAGCCGCGCTCGACGCAGGCGCGCACCGCCAGCGCCACCGCCTCGTGCGCGTCGCGGAACGGCAGGCCTTTTTTCACCAGGTAGTCGGCCAGGTCGGTAGCGGTCGCGTAGCCTTCCAGCGCGGCGTCGCGCATCGCCTGCGGCTTGACCGTGATGCCGCCGGCCATGTCGGCGAAAATGCGCAGCGTGTCGGTCAGCGTGTCGACGGTGTCGAACAGCGGTTCCTTGTCTTCCTGGTTGTCCTTGTTGTAGGCGAGCGGCTGGCCCTTCATCAGCGTCAGCAGCGCGACCAGGTGGCCGTTGACGCGGCCGGTCTTGCCGCGCGCCAGTTCGGGCACGTCCGGGTTCTTCTTCTGC